>JBEELA010000163.1:0-10284 GCA_041168365.1 Planctomycetota bacterium | reverse complement strand
CTTCCATACTTCCAGATTGATCGTGATCAATGAGTCTTCCTTGACGCTCGCTTGTATGTGCGAGCAGCATCTCTTCAATTACTTTTTCGAGTGTGTCCGCATCGCTCTCGACCGCTCCACTCAACGGATAGCAACCAAGCGTACGAAAGCGAACTTTTCGCTCGACAACTTTTTCGCCAGGCTTCAATACAAAGCGGTCATCATCGCGCATGATCAACATGCCATCGCGTTCGACGATTGGACGAGGCTTTGCAAAGTACAGAGGCACAACTGACAAATTATGTCGATGGATGTATAGCCAAACATCAAGCTCTGTCCAATTGGAAAGTGGAAAGACACGAATACTCTCGCCTTCATTCAGTCGCGTGTTGTAGAGATTCCAAAGTTCAGGTCGTTGATTCTTTGGATCCCACCGATGGTTGCGATCTCGAAAACTGAAAATGCGTTCTTTCGCGCGACTCTTTTCTTCATCACGTCTTGCACCACCAATCGCCGCGTCGTGCTTTCCCGCTTCGAGTGCCTGCCGAAGCGCCTGCGTCTTCATGACATCCGTATGAACCTTACTTCCGTGAGTCAAAGGTGAAATCCCCTGACGCACACCTTCTTGGTTGATGTGCACGCGAAGATCAACGCCCAACTTCGCAACCGCCGCATCTCGAAAAGCAATCATCTCGCGAAACTTCCAAGTCGTATCGATATGGAGCAGTGGAAACGGCGGCTTTGCAGGCCAAAATGCCTTCATCGCCAGATGCAAGAGCACCGTCGAGTCCTTGCCGATGGAATACATCAAAACCGGCCGCTCAAAACTGGCGGCGGTCTCTCGCAAGATATGAATTGCTTCGGCTTCGAGAATGTCGAGATGAGTCAGTTGCATTCTTGATCCAGCAACGAAAGCGTATCCGTTCCGTTACTCTTTCGCGAGATGGATCCAGTGCTATGGCAACCGTGGCTTGTTGGTGCGGTCCTTGTGACCGCGATCACTCTTATAGCTCGCGGACGAGCGCCGGATATGACCTTGCTCTGTGGTTTGGTTGTTGTGATGGTCGCAGGTGTTATTGATGCACCGACTGCAATCCGAGGATTTGGAAACGAAGGACTTCTGACTGTTGCGGCTCTCTTTATTGTCGCTGCTGGAATCCAGAACACGGGAACGATTACTTTAATAGCCGAATTTCTACTTCGTCCAGGTGTTGGTATTCGTACAACTCTCGCCAATCTTTGCATTCCAATGACATGTGTAAGTGCATTTCTCAACAACACTCCAATTGTTGCGGTCATGACTCCTGCGACGATCGACTTTGCAGCAAAGCAAGGCTATTCGCGGTCGAAACTCCTGATGCCTATGTGCTTTGCGGTCACGCTTGGAGGAACGATCACCATCATCGGCACGAGCACAAATCTTGTCGTCGCTGGACTTGTCGATTCAGCAAAGAACGCCACAACGCCAGGACTGCACTCGATCGGTTTCTTCGAAATCACTCCAATCGGCATTCCATTGGCAGTCGTTGGTGTTCTCTATTTGATATTTGCTGCGCCGAAACTTCTTCCACAGCGCATTCCTGTGATTGAACCGCTTGCAGATCCGCGGCAATACACCGCACGTCTTGCAGTCGCAGCCGGCGGACCGCTTGATGGGCGCACGATCGCAGAAGCAAAACTTCGCAGACTTACAGGACTGTTTCTTGTCGAGATCGAACGAGCTGGTGATTCGATTTCTGCGCCAGGACCCGACCACAAACTTCGAGGAAAAGACACGCTCATCTTTGCTGGTGCAGTTGAGCAAATCGTAACCCTCCGATCAACTCCAGGACTTAACCCAGATGCAGAAGCACCCTCGACTTCTGATTCTCGAGGTCGCATGATGATTGAGGCGGTTGTTTCGAATTCGTTTCCAGGACTTGGAAGTTCGATTCGTGAATTTGGATTTCGTGCTCGATATGACGCCGCCGTGATTGCCGTCGCCCGAAATGGCGAACGCCTCGCAGGGCGAATCGGTGACATCATTCTGAAGGCAGGAGACACGCTCTTGATCGAAGCGAATGAAAGTTTTCTCGCACGCAATCGATCGAGCCGCGACTTTTTCCTTATCAGTGGATTGCCAACCCCCGACTTCCGACCGCAACGCGCATTCATCGCAAGTGGAATTCTGATTGCAATGATCTGTGCGGCAACTTATTCGGGAAGCATGTTGGTTCCTGCGCTCGCTGCCGCAGTTGCGATGGTTGCGCTGGGATGTTTACGCGCCGACGACGCACGGACATCGATTCACCTTTCGATCTTGCTCGTCATCGGTGCGGGGCTTGGACTTTCCAAAGCCGTCGAATCCAGCGGACTCGGTGCGTCAATTGGACATTTCATCGTTGGACTTGGAGGAGGATCAATCATCACAAGTCTTGCAGCAGTTTATTTCGTGACCGCATTGTTGAAGCAGTTCATTCCAAACGCCGCAGCAGCAGCGATTACATTTCCTCTTGCGTTGGCAACGGCAATGCAAGCACAGGCAAATCCGATGCCCTTTGTTTTCGCTGTCCTCTTCGCTTCGAGTGCGGCATTTGCAACGCCAATTGGATACCAAACGAATCTCATGATTTACGGACCGGGCGGTTATCGATTCAGCGACTTCGTACGCTATGGACTTCCTTTAAACATTATTGCATTTGTCACCACAATCACGATGCTTGTTTGGCAGTATGGTCTCTGGACAACCACATGATGAACCACTCGCCAACACCTACAACAGGAGTAATTCCACACGAGCGACTCTCGATCGATCGTCGTGTTCAATTGCTTGGCCGTCGTGGTTGCACGATTTGGCTCACTGGACTTCCCGCTTCTGGCAAGAGCACGATCGCCCTCTTGATTGAAGAAAAATTGCTTACAGAAAAACGTCCCGCGCTGATTCTTGACGGCGACACACTTCGACATGGGCTCAACGCAGGTCTTGGATTTGATGCGGGTGGCCGCGCTGAAGCTGTTCGTCGAGCAGGAGAATCTGCGCTCCTGATCGCAGAAAGTGGTGCGGTTGCGATCGTCAGTATGGTCAGCCCATATCGTGCGGACCGAGATGCCGTGCGCGCGCGCCACGCCAAAATTGGTATTGCGTTCATCGAAGTATTTGTTGATGCCCCCCTTGCTGTCGCGGAATCACGCGATCCGAAGGGTCTTTATAAGAAGGCACGCGCTGGGGAGATTCCAACTTTCACTGGCGTCACGGATCCATACGAAGCACCGACACGACCAGAGGTGCATGTTCGAACACACGAGAGCAGCGCGCATGAATGCGCGATAAAAATTTTCGCGGCAATGACCGCATAGCATCGCTGCAATGCGTTGGTTCTGGCTCTTCTTTATTCTTTTAATTATCGCTGCACTTGTTGCGCTCATGCGTTCGAACACGAACGATAAACCAGCCCCAATGATAGACCCACCAACTTTGTCTGCAGCGCCGCCGGAAGCATTGTCTGCCTCACCATCTCCTGAACCCACAAATGTCATTCGCATCGACGCACGAACAATCCAACTCGATGGACGATTCGATGTCTCTGGAACAGGATCGATTTCTGATCCATATAAAATTACATGGCCACTGATGTTGTCTGCACAAAGCGGCATGGGTTCTGATGGTGTCATCGCAGTCCCGAAATACATATCACTTCTTGACGGCACATCTATAGAAATCAGCGGCTATCTCGCGCCACCCGTTGCGCGCGATCTGACGGAAGAGTTGCTGGTGATGCGAAACCGATGGGATGGTTGTTGCATCGGCACGCCGCCGACTCCATTTGACTGCATTGAAGTGCGACTGGACAAAGCAATTCCGATCAAAGGAAAACATCTCATTCAATATGGAACCATCCGTGGAATTCTTCGTGTTGAACCGTTCAGTGCAGGAAAATATTTGCTGGGCTTGTACCGAATCGAACATGGACAAGTTGAAGGCTTCGGCGGGTAAAGTCTTGGAATGTTGACAACAATCATTTCGTTGGTTGCACTCTGTACTGCGCTGACACAAGCAGATTCAATCGTCGCCTCAAAAGGCATCGCAATTTCTGGAGTTGCACGATCAGCAAGGTCACCGATCCAACTTGATGGCGTTGCTGCACAAATTGTTGCCGGCACATTTCATCCGCAGGCAGGCGATCGTGTTGGAATTCCGCTGCCAATTTCTGCTGAAAAGTCTGCTGAAACAAGCGGCATTTGGAGAGAAATCAAGCCAGATGAAAATGGAGCCTTTGATTCCACTTCGTTCTCAGGCGGCTATCTCGTGCTCTCCTTTGAAAGCCCCGCGAATCAAATCATGCTCTTGGAAGCCACCGGTCACGGAATGGTTTACTTCAATGGTCCGCATATGGGCGATCCATACGCAACTGGATATCAACGCATTCCACTCGAGATAAAAAAGGGAATAAACCAACTTGTCTTCGCAGCAGGTCGTGGACCAATTTCAGCAAAGCTTGTCGCCCCGCGTATCAATGGCCCTCAGTTTGATACGCGCGATCTGACCGCACCAGATCTTGTTGTTGGCGAATCGCTGGATGCATGGATTGGAATTCGAATCATCAACGCGGCAAATATTCCTGCAACAAATCTTGCGATTGAAATCGAATCGCAAGATGGCATCACGACACGAACACCAGTCGCGATGATTGTGCCACTTGGAATTTTCAAAGCGCCTGCGCGGATTCGAAGCGGTCCATTCGGACTTGAAGGTCCAGCTCGATTTCGTGTCGCACTCGTTCGCGCAGATTCTCCAGATGGAGATGCGAAAGGAATGCTCGATGAAACAACGATCGAGCTGACCGTGAAATCTTCAACCGCAACACGCAAAGAAACTTTTCAAAGCAAGATCGAAGGCAGCGCGCAATACTTTGCTGTTGTTCCTGCGGCAAAGCCAACTATAAAAAGTGAAGCCCGTCCAGGAATCGTCCTTTCTCTTCACGGCGCAAGTGTTGAAGCACTCGGTCAAGCACAGTGCTATGCGCCACGTGATTGGGCATTCATCATCGCACCAACCAATCGAAGGCCGTATGGTTTCGACTGGGAAGATTGGGGACGAATCGATGCGCTTGAAGTTCTCGACACAGCACGCAAACGATTTCGTACCGATCCACTGCGCCAGTGGTTGACAGGTCACTCGATGGGCGGACACGGAACGTGGCAAATTGGTGCACAAAACAACGATATTTTCGCAGCGATCGCTCCGAGCGCTGGCTGGATTTCTTTCTTCACATATGTCAAGGCTCCAACGGCCGCAATCGACGCGAACGATTTCGTTGGAAAAATTCTTGATCGCTCTGCAAATCCAAGTCGGACGTTGCTCTTAAAAGACAACTACTTATCACAAGGTATTTATGTCTTACATGGAGATGCGGACGACAATGTTCCCGTTACTGAAGCGCGAGAGATGCGTGCGCAACTTGCAATGTTCCACCCAGACTTCGCATATCACGAACAACCCGGCGCTGGGCATTGGTGGGGAAATGAGTGTGTCGACTGGCCGCCGCTTATGGATTTTCTCAAGGCACGCACCTTGCCTCTACCAGAATCTCGTGATCATATTTCTTTCACAACCATCTCTCCAAACAATCACGCAACAAATGGCTGGGTGACAATCGATGCGCAGTTGGTTGCTCTCGAACCAAGTCACGCAGATATGACAATTGATCGCAAGGCGAAGTCTGTCACCGGCACAACTTCAAATGTCGCACGGCTTGGACTTTCAGTTGATCTCGATGGAGACGATGCTCAAATCACGCTCGATATTGACGGAGTAAAATTGGTTGCAACAGAACCAGATGGTGGCGACCTTCTTTGGATCGAGCGAACACTCGCACTAGATGGAACCATCACACCGTGGCGAATAAGCACTGCACCAAATCCCAATCAAAAGTGTGCTGCGCGCATGGGGCCTTTTAAAACTGCGTTTACAAATCATCCTGTCCTTGTCTATGGAACATCAGGAACACAAACGCAAATGCTTGCACTTCTTGCGAAGGCTCGATACGACAATGAACAGTTTGTGTATCGGGGGAATGCATCATTCGAGATCGTCGACGACAAATCGTTTCTGCAATCTGCAAACACACAGTTCAAAAATCGAAATGTCATTCTCTATGGCAACGAAGAAACAAACGCTGCATGGAATTCTCTGCTTGCCACATCGCCAATCACTGTGCGGAACAATGAAATCATTGTGACAACTTCCGACAGCGCTACAACAACAATCAAGGGGGATGATCTTGGCGCAGTTTTTGCATTCCCTCGTCCAAATTCCGACAGCGCACTTGTCGGCGGCGTCGCTGGAACTGGCGCTGCAGGCCAAAGTCTGCTCGATCGGGCTCCATACTTTGTT
This sequence comes from Planctomycetota bacterium, assembly GCA_041168365.1. GTDB lineage: Bacteria > Planctomycetota > Phycisphaerae > Phycisphaerales > SM1A02 > F1-60-MAGs104. The sequence goes on along the minus strand of JBEELA010000163.1, from coordinate 3,932 downwards.
GCTGGAACGGGATATCCAGACCTGGCTATTTTTCGGGCAAACATGCTCGAAGTCGGCTCAATAGGCGCAGTTGGTGCCGCATTTTTTAGCAACGATTGGACACTTTCGCCCGTTGATGTACTTTTGTGGCGGAAATCACAATGACCAGCACAATCCCATCTCTCTCGGCTCGCGCCAATGACGTAGTCCCAACAAGCGAACTCGGCAGTTTCGAAATCGTTCGCAGACTCCCGGTGACTACTTGGTCGCTTCGTCCCAAGGCTTTCGTTCCAGCAATCGCAACGACCAACGAATCCGCACTTGCATTGCATTCGCTTGGACGACTCGCTGGTTGGTTGGAAGCTGGCGATTGGAGCGCGACAATTCAAGCACGGCTCGCAGCGCGCTATGCGTTTCCACAAACCATTGCGTCGCCACGCATCACAACTGCATGGCTTGGTATTGCGTCCGATGCGCGCGACGGCATCGCAAGTGTTCCCCCGCCTCCATCTTGGTTGCCGTCGATATTGAAGAGTTGGAATAATGCTATTGACTTTTCTGTGGTGGCAACAAACGAACGTTCCGACTTTGCGTTGCGCGCCGCATCGTGGACGATCTGGCTCTACGGCATCACACAGCCATACGCAAACGACAGTGACAACATTGCACACGCACATGCAGCACGTCTCATTTCTGTCGGCGCAAGATTGCCAGCAACTCTGGTCTCTGGTCAAGCGTCAACTGATGAGCAGCGCACAATTCTTGCACGCGCACTTGCCAACGCCTTAACTGCAGAAAGGTTTTCTATTTGGCACAACGCTTGGTTGCTTGAAGTTGCTGCCGAATCAGATCGTTTAATCACAGCACTTATCAAAGCAAAGAAAGAACGTGTTCGACTTTTGGAAGCCGCCGCCGAGATGCGTGCACCAAAGAATTGCATTGCGCTCGCAGAGTCATTGATTGCAAAGCCGCAGACCAATGTTGCCGACGCTGCCGTTCGTATGGATATCACCTTCCGCGCAGCACAAGCAATTGTCGACAAATTTGTTTCGCAAAAAATTCTTCGAGAAATCACAGGACGACAACGCGACCGCATTTTTCAATGCGACGCTTTCAGCGACCAGCTGCTTTTTGCGTCGCCGCCTGATCGTCCTCAATAATTTGTCCAGCACCATTCGCAGGAAATTGTGGCGCGGATTCAACAGCAGGAGCAAAGTCTTTCACGCCACTCTTGTAATAACGCGCCACATATCGATAGACAAATCCGCCTGGTTGAACTGATGCCCATGATGACACTGGTCCAGTGGGAGACAAACTCGATTTCACAACGCCGGCTCCTGCAGTCGCATCGCGATTATCCAATCCGCGCGACCACTGAACAGAATCTGCGCCAACCGCACGGGCTGCGCTCACAGCTTCAGGTTCTCCGAAGCCTGCTGCACTGACAAAGTCCGACGATCCAATCAGACCAGAATTTGCGGGACGGGCAATGACAACGGTTGGTGAAGTTGTCGCCTCGAAACGCTCTCCCTGATACGTTGTCAAGAACTGGTTCGAGCAACCGCCCATAAAAAACGCAAATGTGGCTATTGCGGCGACCTGACTCATAAAAAAACTTGGAAAACCTCTTGGCATTACGACATATTACGCCACAATAAAGTTCTCATGCTTCAGATCGGTCCACTTCTGCTCGATTCTCCGCTGCTCTTGGCTCCAATTGCGGGTCACTGCGACCTTTCCTTTCGAATTCTTTGCCGCGAGCAAGGTGGAGTTGGGTTGGCGAGCACTGACCTTCTAAATTCTCGAGCGATTCTAAATGGATCCGCGAAAACGCTCGAACTCGCTGCCACCAACGATCTTGATAATCCATGCGGAATGCAACTGTACGGAAATTATGAAGATCCACTTCCCGAAGCTGCGTGCTGGGCAATTGATCACGGCGCAAAATTGATCGATATCAACATGGGGTGTCCAGTCGATAAAGTAGCTAAAAAACACGGTGGTTCTCTTCTTTTACGCGATTGTCCTTCCACGATGCGACTGACCGAAAGTATCGTCGAAGCAGTGCGCAAACATAGCGGTGGGCGCATTCCAGTCACTGCGAAAATGCGTTTGGGTTGGGACCGCGAACATTTTGTCGCGCCAATACTCGCACGAGATCTGGAAAGCATCGGAGTTCAAGCTGTGACTGTGCACGGGCGATGGACTGTCCAGTTCTTCTCGGGCAAGGCTGACTGGGAACGAATCGGCGAAGTGGTCGCGGCCGTAAAATCCATTCCGGTCATCGGCAACGGCGATGTCACAGAGCCTCAGCATGTCATCGACCTCATGCGCCTGACCAACTGCGCCGGCGTGATGATCGGGCGTGGTGCGCTGCGCACCCCTTGGATTTTTCGCCAAGCTCTCGAGCTGCTTCAAATGGGAGGCAACCCCATTCCGGAACAGGTCTTTGCCCCAACCTTCCTATATAAGTGCCAAATGATTCGTCGTCATATCGACCTCCTGACTCAATTTGCCCCATCCGAAAGGCACGCCCTGCACACCATGCGTTCCAGAATCGCTTGGTATAGCAAAACAATGGGTCCAATAAAACCATTAAAAGAAGCCATAAGAACCGCTTTATCTCTTGCAGAGATGGTTAGCGCGATTGATTCGTGGATAGAGATGGCCAGCGAAGATCAGGAGATTCGCCATAAAGTTGTTGGTGTAGGCGCAGAATTGTTGGACTAACAAAAATAAACTTGCGTTTTTTAGTAATTAGTTTTGCTTTTGTGTTTTGTGGGAGTATGTTCAAATGTTTATATGTTTGCGAAACCTTGATTAAGGGTCAAGAGTAAAGTTTGTAGGGAGTTGCAACAAGTCTTCGGACTTGAGAAGGAAAAGGGATATGAAAAATACGACTACTGTTGTTTGTGCGTTATTTTCTTTGGGCTTTGTAACTCTTGAGTCACGAGCAGATTTTACTCCACCAGGATTTTTGTTCCGTGTCTTTGAAAGCGGTGTTGCTTCTGGCGGAGAAGCGTGCAACTTTGGAACTGTCAATCGAGTGTCTGCAACCGAATGGTTCTTTCAAGGCAATCATTCGAACACCACTGGAACTTCGATGAGTTGGTCGTACTTGGTCGACCCAGATCCATTTATTACTGGAACATTTTCTCTGACGAATGAAACTGCCTTCGGCAAAAGTTATGTCGTTGACTTTTCGCTTCCAATTTCTCCAGCGATCGCCCAAAGCACTGTCTCTGGACAAATGTCTGGAACACTGACAGATTCAAATGGCTCAGGATCTGCATCGATGACTTCAACAAATGGCGGCGCGGTCTACACAGCGCTTGCGGATGAGATGCTCGTTCAATCATTGATGTCGAATGCAAATCAAACCGTCTCCTCTGCGTTTGGAACAACTTCCTTCAGTGGCGGTTCATTCGGACAAGGATTGCCCCCACTCGCCGGCCCCGCAATCAACAGCACAATTGGAATTCGCTTTTCGTTCACATTGAGCGCAGGCGACTCAGTTTCGTTTTCAAGCATCTTTGTCGCGAATCCCGTGCCAACACCAGGCGCGTTGGCGATGGGACTCTTGTCTGGATTGGTTGCGCGACGCGGGCGACGACGCGCGGATTGAATGAATTCAATTTGCTCGGGGAATGGGATTGGGTTTATAGATGGAAAGGGTTGAAAATAATGTCTTTAAATAAAACATGTTTTATCGTTGGACTTGAGTGCCTATTTGTGTGCCTGATCTCTAGCGCAGCGAGCGCAGGATTTACTTCATCAGGTGCGTTGTTCAGCGTCACATCATCAGCTGGGAGTGGAACCCTCGTGAATGTTACGACTCAAATAACGCCAGCGGCTTGGTCAAACACTGGCAGTTGGACTGGAACAAATACGTCAGTGACTTGGGCGAACAATATTCAAGGATGGAATTCGACAACCTCAGCGGGGTTCACCAA
>JBEELA010000162.1:0-3166 GCA_041168365.1 Planctomycetota bacterium | reverse complement strand
CTTCGGTTGCGTCGGCAATATTCATCTCGCCTTCAATTCGACCTTCGCGCATCACGACAATTCGATCGCAGAGCAATAACAATTCTTCTGTATCGCTGATCGAACACAACACCGCTGCGCCGCGATGTGCGGCTTTTCGAATCAATGTGTGAATTTCTGCTCGCGCGCCAACATCCACACCACGACTCGGTTCATCAAGCAGGAGCACGCTTGGCTCTGTCGAAAGCCATTTCGCAAGCACTACTTTCTGCTGATTCCCACCTGAAAAAAGCGCAACTTGTCGCTCGGGCAGCGCAGGGTGAATTTTCATCAAGTCGATCATCCGCGCAACCCCCTTGCGTTCTGCACCACGGCGAATAAAACCTACGATTGAATCTCGTGCGATCTTGACGACCGACGCATTGATCCGCACAGAATCCTCCAACATCAAACCATCTCGCTGCCGATCTTCGGGAACCATCGCGATTCCGCAGCGCGAAGCGGCAACAGGATCACTCGGCGCAATAATCTGGCAATCGAGAGAAACATCACCGACAACGCGGCGATCGACTCCAAAGATGGACTGCAAAACTTCTGTGCGGCCTGCGCCGACCAAACCTGCCAGCCCAACAATCTCGCCTTTGTGAACACTCAAATTGATGGTCGACTTTGGATGCGCTTGCGTCTGTAGACCGCGCACAACAAGTCTCGCCTGCGACTTCTCATTCGTAGATCGCAATTCAACACGCTGACTTTCGTGAATCGTTCCCACCATTGCTCCGACAAGTCTTTCGCGTGTCAGTTGATCGCGAGAAAACTCTGCAACCCGCTCACCATCACGCAGTACAACGGCTCGATCAGCGCAGTCGAGAACTTCATTCAGTCGATGCGTGATATAGACAACCGCAACTCCCTGATTGGCAAGTGTGCGAATCAACATCAGCAAGCGATTCGTTTCGCCCATACTCAAACTGCTTGTGGGCTCGTCCAAAATCAACACTTTCGCTCGCAAAGAGAGTGCTTTTGCAATCTCAACCATTTGGCGACGACCGATCGACAGCGTGGAGACATCGCTTGCAGGCGATAGATCGAGTCCGACTCGCTCGATCCATTCGCGCGCTTGGGTGTGCATCGCCTTGCGATCAAGAAAACCAAATCGATTTGGTTCGCGACCAAGAGCAATGTTCCCGGCGATATCCAAATTATCCGCGAGGTTCAGTTCTTGATGCACAAGCGCAATTCCAGCTCGCACTGCATCACGTACGCCAGCAAATCGCACCGATTGTCCTGACAAAAAAACTTCGCCAGAATCTGGCGTCAGAACTCCTGCAAGAATTTTCATCAGTGTGCTCTTGCCAGCACCGTTCGCGCCGACAACCGCAACAACTTCTCCCGAGTAAATATCAATATCCACTGATCGCAAAGCGTGCACGCCTGCAAACCTCTTCCCAAGCCCCCTGCACCGCAGGATGGGAGCAGCATCCATCACTTCGCTTTATTCCCCGCCGGATTTCCACTCGCACTCCCACTTGCACTCCCAGCCAACTTTTTCTTCAAGTCAGCCTCAAATGCATCAACATTTGCACGCGTCACTGTGACTGCGGGGATGTCGATAAATCCACTCTTGGGAAGCGCATCTGGCTTTCCAAGACAAATGGCGTTGAGCATCTGCATGCTTCGATATCCATAGTTGTATGGATCTTGCGCCACGGTTCCTTGCACTGATCCATCGCGAATTCCAGCCAAAGTTTCTGGCGCCTCATCGAAGCCAACCACCTTGATCTTGCCAATTTTCCCGCCACTTTTCAGGGCTTCAAGTGCGAGAACTGGGTTGTATGCGAAGAGTCCCACGACGCATCCGAGATTTGGATTCGCGCTCATCATGTCTTCGACATTTGCCTTCGCCTTTGCACGATCAAATTGATCCGTCAGCGTATTGAGCACTGTGTACTTGCCAATCGTCACTGGCGTATTGGGATTTTCAACTCGCTTGTCATCACGCGCACGATCGAAGACTTCATCCATCACACCTTGTCGGCGGCGGCGAGCATTGTCTTGTTCCATTCGACCAACAAAAATTGCGATCTCCCCACCATTCGGCAACGCTTCCTTCACTAACTTTCCAGCCAATCTCCCCGCGTCATAATTATCAAGTCCAATGTATGCAAGCCTTGCACTCGCAGGCGCATCGCTGTCTTGGGTGATAAGCAATGTGTGACTAGCAATCTGATCAAGAATTTCCAACTGGTTTGCCGGATCAATTGGGCTGACAGCAATCCCGTTGATTCCCTGCGCAACTAAATCTTCCATGATTCGCTTTTGATCCGCGATTCCTTCTGCGGGCATATGCACGGAGACCGTCGCGCCACTATCAACACCAGCTTGCTCTGCGCCACGCTGTGCAATCACCCAAAAGTCCGCAACTCCATTTGTGACGAATGCCAACTTCGGTTTCTCGCACGGTTTTTTTGCGTATTCCTGCACCAATTCAGCCTGTCGCTGCTTTGGCGGGACGGCATTCTTCGCATCGCCAGAGGAAGCCATCGTGATCAAACTCACCGCCAATGTTGCCATCAAAATTTTTCGCATAATTGTCTCCTCTAATAAACAGTTGTTCCGCCATTGACGTGAATTGATTGACCGGTGATAAATCGCGCCGCATCACTGGCCAGAAAAACAACTGCGCCGCCGACATCGCTTGGAGTTCCAAAGTTGCCCATAGGAATCAGAGTTTCGTATCCATCCTTGTCACTCTGCGCATCATTTGCATGACGCTCAACTGGAATCCAACCCGGAGCGACTGCGTTGACGGTGATATTCCACGGAGCAAGTTCCATCGCCATACTTCGAGTCCATCCAATTTGCGCACCCTTGGCAGCAACATAGGGGCTGAAATTTCCAACACCACGATGAAAAACTTCGCTTGTGATATTTATGATGTGACCATGGCGTTGCCCTTTCATATGAGCAAGCGTCGCACGTGTCAGCAAAAATGGACTCTTGACAAAGAAGTCGAGCATCGATTGGTGAAACGCCCAGTCATATTCCTCGATCGGTTTATGCGGCTGATCGGGAGTTGCATTGATCACGAGTGTGTCGATTGGCCCAAGCTTCGCCACAATCTCGCCACACATTCGGTTCACATCCGTTTCGTCAATTACATTTCCGCGGAACAATTCTCCGGCAT
>JBEELA010000161.1:0-8301 GCA_041168365.1 Planctomycetota bacterium | reverse complement strand
TATGACAAGAGCGCGGCTGAATTGGAAGCGAAGGGGCGAGCTGACATCGCCAGTTGTTTAGCGCAAATGAAAGGGATGCCAGAGTTTTATCCCGCAATGGATTTCGATCAGTACTCGAAGGACAAGACGCAGGCGCTCGAGTTGTTTGTCGCGGACTATGCGAAGAATCGCAATCGATATTTTCATGGTTCGCTGCCAAAGCTTCCATTTGCGGATCGATCTTTCGACATCGTGTTGTCGGCGCATCTGCTCTTTGTCTATTCGCCACTCGAAGAAGATGGATATTTGAAGTCTGGCAACTTGGATTTGCAGTGGCATCATCAAGCTATGCGGGAAATAGCGCGAGTGAGTGCGCGGGAGATTCGTCTGTATCCAACGGCTGCGATGAATTCTTCGCCTCGTAGACATCGATATATCCAGCCGATTATGGCGGATCTTTGCGCCAATGGATGGCGGGTTGCTTTCGAGCCGAGTCAATATCGCCAGTTGTCGACGGAGATGAATGATTGTTTGGTTGCGCGGCGTCTGAGCTGAATTGGTGATTCGCAGAGATTTCGAGTTACGGATCCAGCCACGGATTCGAGCAGCATTTTGTTGGCAGCCGTGAAAAGATCCCGCCGGGCTCAGACAGTCCTCGGCGACCGACACGATCCGATTTGCGAAATTTTATTGCAAGTTCAGTCGGCCGCCTGCGGAACTCGCCCGGCAGAATTTTTCAACGGCTGGGCACGCAAACGGATTCGCGACGGATCTGAAAACGTTCGAGCGAGAATTTGATTCGCCAACGTAGGCAGCGGACTGATTTGAACCCCGGCGAGTTTGCAAGCCGAGCAAGTCTGCGCAGCTCGGCGCAGCATGTTTGAGCCCGGGGGCAAATCAGTCCGCTGCCAAAAATCTGCACGAACCATATTTGAGCCCATGCATGTTTGAGCCCGGGGGCAAATCAGTGAGCTGCCAAAAAACTGCACGAACCATATTCGAGCCCATCCATATTCGAGCCCACATCACCGTCATGCACAACTCTCACACCGCAGGATCGCCAAGGGGTCGCACCGCAATCATGATCAGCCCTCCGCGCAGCGCTGTAAAGCCACCAAGTGAAAGTCCAAACGCGTCCGCAAATGTTGGTTCAAGCGGTGCCCACACAAGAAGTGCCGCAATTCCAGCGGCGCATGCGCACCAATCAGGAGTCAACCAGTTTTTCTTCCGCGCAATAATCAGCGCAATCACTGCGACCATAAGTGGGACAAGCAATGGATGTACTGCGCCAGGTGCAAGCCAAGCAATCATCAGAGTCAACAGTGCAATCGCAAACCATCCTCCGAACCATGCATCCCAACTCGCGCATGCAATTGCGCGTCGTTGCAATCGATGGCGTGCAACAAGTCGTGAAGGGATCAGTGTGGCAATGGCGCCGAGCAATAAGAGTGCTGCATCTGCCCACCAAATGCTTGAGATTGGCCAAGGCATTTCAATGAAACCAGAGCGTTCGAGTGCAAGTGATACGAGCGTTCCTGCAACAACCGCGATGCCGATTCCAAACAACACATCGGCGCATCCAATGATTGCCCCTATCAATGTTGCAGACGAAGTGCGTCGAAACGATCGAAGCGAAATCAATAACACGGCGATAGAGGCGATCACCAAGCAGTCGCTCAACCATGCTGGCCAGCGGATAACGAAGAAACCAAGGAGATCGAACCAGACTGCAGATCGAACATCTTGATTCGAGGTCTTCGGTGTCCAAAGCGCAAACTCTGTTGCAGTCGGCATCGGCGATTGTCCGCTCGAAAGTGCGCGCACCAATGCAAGTGCACTCGTTCCCATTTGATTCATAGTCTGTGGGTCGAGGTTTTCAATTGTGTCTTGTGCAGTGTGATAATTGCGCGGCGATCCGATGAACGCCAAATTGAATCCAGGTCGTCCACCTCGCAAATAGACGGAGAAATCTGTGCCGTTAGGCATTCGCCGATATGCCTCGGCAGCAAGACTTGTCGTTCGAGCCGGCACATTCAGCGACGCCAACATCGCGGAGTGTGTGGAGCCATCAGTTCCAGTCTCAAAAATATAGACCGGTCCATCACTGCCCCGCGCATCAAGATTGACCGTTGCACCGACAAGTTCCCAATTCGAATTTTCCAAGGCGAAAGATCGTGCGCCGCAGAGCCCAGTCTCTTCACCGTCGGTAAAGAGCACCAGCACATCATTCTTTGCAGGCGATGCGACGAGCGCGCGAATAATTTCCAGAGCGCACGCAACTCCTGCGCCATTGTCGCCTACTCCAGCACCAGCTGGAACACAGTCGTAATGCGCACTGAGCAAAACAAACGGCGGGCGATGGTCGCTGCTCTCGCCAGGCACTCGCACCAAGATGTTGGTCATCTCAACTGCAGTTCGATTCCATCCTCGCGCGAAGAATGTTTGTTCGGTGAACGACATTCCAAGTTCTGTTACTCGATCACGCAGTCGTTGACGCGCGGCATCATGTCCCGCCGTCGCAACAGCGCGAGAAGTTCCGTCAGCGACGAAGCGTCGCAATTCTTCAATCGCTCGATCTCCCCCGAATACTTTCGCATCTGCGGCGGTCGCAGCACTCTGTGTGGGGAAATGGCGAAAAACAGTCAACGCAATGACGCCGATGAGGCAAAAAAACATTGTGATTCGAGCACGCCGCCGTGTCGTGCGCGCGCCGGTCATGCGCGTGCCGATACGCCGTGATCAATCCCAGTCAGCTGAGTATGACGCTGGAGATATTTCAGAACTGTCGTCATAAATGCTGCGTGCGACCAAGTCAATGGACTGACAGAGAGGTGCGCTCCAGAATATGGATCGAATTGCTCCGCAAGAACTCCCGATAAAGCTGCGCGATCGCAAGTCCATTGCAAAAGGTGCTGTGCTTCGGAAAGTTCCTCTTCATTATGAGCGCGTTCAATCAACCACTGCGCATACCACAGCGTGGAAATAATCCAGGGATTTCCAGGAACGCGCCCAGTCTCGAATCGCTCCACTTGGTGATACAGATCTCGTTCGTATCGCGCCATTCCGCCGATATTAGTGTGCACCCACAGTCTCTCTCGCAGCATCTGCATGTGCGCAACAACTCGAGAATCATTCGCATCTAACGCATCAAAAGCAAAGAGACCGCATGCGCTTGCGTCGGCCGTAAAATCAAGTTCGTATCCACCTTCAGCAAGAGGCGTTGCCATTCGCGCAAACATGTTTCGTTCAGGGCTCCACATATGTCGAAGCATTGCAACCTTCATGCGCTCCGCTCCCTGCTCGAATTCTGTTGCACGGTCAAGCGCACCCACTTCATGGGAAAATGCGGCTGCAGCTTTCAATGCACCGATCGTTGCTGCGACTGTAAAAAGATGGATTCCCCGTCGTTCTTCCCATAAATCCCATGATGGAATCGGCAATCCATTTTGGTCACGGTATCGCAGCATCCAACTTGCAGGATCGACGATCAATGGGTTGTACAAGTCGCGAATGAATTCGACATCGCGAAATGTGCAGAAGTGTCTGCGAAGTGCCCACACAACAAGCGCAGTCTCATCTTGTTGAATCGGAAGAATGCGTTTGCCATCCAATGTCCATGGATGCCAACTCGACGCAAGTGTTCCAGTTGGGTTGTACTTATGTAAGAAGTATCCACTCTTCTCGATCACTCTCTGGGCGAAGCGAAAAAACTCCTGAGAGAGTTCGCTCTGTCCCGCCAAGACCAATGCATATGAAACAAGCGCACCATCGCGCGGCCACATATACGAATAGGTATCGCCAGCAAATCGTGTGATGTCATAATCGTTCGCAGCGATGATTGCGCCATCGTGATCGATCTGAGTGCGCACAATCAATTCGCTTCGGATAAATAGATCTCGCACCGATTTCGAGAGCGGCGAAAAATCAAATCCTTCCTTTGTCGCCCATAAACGCCAATAGGCCTCTGTGCGAAGCATCATTCGCTGGGGAGTCTTTGTTCGAACCTTGTCGTCAAGTGCTTTTACTTCTTCATAATCTTTCCCTGCGCAAATCCAGTACGTCACCGTCGACGATCCGCCAGGATGGAGCATTAAGGAAAATCCAACTGTCGAATCAACTGAGCCCTGCGCAATTGTGTTGCGGGAAAGCAATCCATCTTCTGCATCTCGCCACGTTCCTTCCGCATCGCGGATTCGCTTTTGACCAGTGGACCACGTGTCGACTCCGTATGAGCGTGCGCCACAACCATTGAAAAGAAAATATGTGGTGTCTTTGTAATGAACCAACCCGCCAGTCTGTGGATCGTAATTGACCGTATCACCAATCGCACTTTCTCCAATAGATAAGTCTTGGTGAAAGAACAGCCGTACATCACGCGGGCGATCTTGTAAGTCGATGACGACGACGGATCGAAAATAGACTGGGCTCCAATAGTCCACCGCATCGCGGCAGACCAATTCGATTCCGAGTCGTTCGTTGCGCAATCGCACTTCGGTCACAAGCGAATCTTGGACATAGTTCAGACTGCGCGTCCAGCTCGGGGCTTCGATCCATGCAAATTGTCCGTCAGCCCAAACGCCGAATCGTTGCAGGTGCCCGCATGTGTGATTTGGCATTCCTACATGCGGCCAATACAAGTCGCGGACGCGATAGAGATCATCGAATGCGACGAGCATTTCTCCATTGCCGACAGGAAGGTTGCGCGGCATGGCTCGCGTTTCAGTCTTTGAATCGGCCGAAAACCAATGAAGTGTTATGGCCGCCAAATCCGAAAGAATTATTCAGAGCAAACTGAATCGGTCGTTCCTGTGCAGTGTGCGCTACGAAGTCCAAGTCGAATCCTTCGTCGGGGCAATCAAGATTGATGGTGGGGGGGAGAATCCCGTTCTGCAGAGCCAAGATTGTCGCAATACTTTCGATTCCGCCAGCAGCGCCGAGTGCGTGGCCAGTCACCGACTTTGTCGAACTCATCGCAAGTTTCTTCGCATGATTGCCAAAGAGTTCCTTGACTGCGGAAACTTCGGCTGCATCACCAAGCGGAGTACTTGTTCCGTGAGCATTGATGTATCCAACTTGATCCGCGGAAACTTCTGCATCTTTCAGCGCGTTGAGCATCGCTCGGTGCGCACCTGATCCTTGCGCTTCTGGCGCAGCGATATGAAATGCATCTCCAGACGATCCGAATCCAAGAAGTTCTGCATAGATATGAGCGCCGCGTTTTTTGGCGTGCTCGTACTCCTCCAACACAATCACGGCAGCGCCTTCGGAGAGAACGAATCCATCGCGATCTTTATCGAATGGTCTCGATGCCAACTTCGGTTCGTGATTGCGAGTCGAAAGCGCCTTCATGGATGCAAATGATCCGATGCACAGTGGAGTGACAGCCGCTTCTGCGCCGCCCGCCATCATGACATCAGCATCGCCGCGCTGAATCAGTTGAAATGCCGCGCCAATTGCATGTGATCCAGTTGCGCATGCAGTTGCAGTCGCAATATTTGCGCCGCGCAAATTGAAACGAATGGAAACTTGACCAGCCCCTGCATTCACCATCAATCTTGGAACGGTGAAGGGACCGATCTTTCTGTTTCCACCAGTAATCAGACCTTTCACACCAGTTTCGATCGTTCCAATTCCACCGATGCCCGAACCGATCGCAACACCATGTCGATATGGATCGCCAGATTGAAAATCAAACCCAGAATCCTTCGCAGCTTCGGTTGCCGCCGCAAGCGCGAGGAGCGCGAAGCGATCAAAGCGACGCTGCTCTCGCGCATCCAGAATCGTGTTGGGATCGAACCCTCGGACTTCGCCGGCGAATCGAACGCCCCAATCTTCATTCGCATCAAAAAGTGTGATCGAATCAACGCCTGAAATGCCATTGACCATTCCATCCCACGTTTTGGCAACAGAATTCCCAACCGGGGTGAGAGCACCCAAGCCGGTGACGACAACTCTTCTCAGCGTAATTGTCCGCAAGGTCTTCAATCAACCTACGGAATCAGTTTGCAGACTTCGCAGCATCGCCCTTTGGGCCAGCGCCGAAGTTCGCCTTGATGTAGTCGATGGCAGATCCAACGGTCTGAATCTTGTCGCCTTGATCGTCTGGAATTGATGTTCCGAATTGGTCCTCAAATTCCATGACAAGCTCGACAATATCGAGGCTGTCGGCATTGAGATCATTCGTGAAACTCGTTTCTCGCTTGATTTCAGCCTTATCGACACCCATTTGCTCGGCGACGATGGCGATGACCTTTTCTTGAATCTCTGCTTCTGTCACGGGTAGCTCCTGTTTTATGTAAACAATTGATCGAAATGACCGAATCGGACGGGACAAACATATCGGCGAATGCCGATGATTCAGATGATAACGGCAGTTGACGATTCTGGGCGGCGCTCGTCCTCCAAGAAGTCTGGCCGAGTACTGGGTAATGCCATCATGTGATTTGGGGCGGTTATGATCCCACCCCCAAGAAGGAGCATGTCATCGAAAAGAGAGTCGCAATCGTCACTGGAGCAAGCCGCGGAATCGGTCGAGCAATCGCAATTCGTTTGGCAGCGGATGGTCGTCATCTTGTGGGATTCGCCCGCAATGTCGAACAACTTGAAGAGCTTCGAATTGAAATCACCGCAGCAGGCGGAACTTGCGAAATGAACTCATGTGATGTTGGCGATGGCGCAGCTCTCGCCACTGCGATCGAGGAAGTTGCAGAACGCCACGGACGATTGGACATCATGGTTAACAACGCGGGCATCACGCGCGATGGTTTGATCTTGCGAATGAGCGATGAAGATTTCGACGATGTTCTGCGAATCAATTTGCGATCTGCATTTGTGGCGTGCCGTACTGCGGCAAGACCAATGATGCGTGGCCGATTTGGTCGCATCGTGAATATCGGTTCTGTCTCGGGAATTATGGGCAATGCTGGTCAAGCGAATTATGCCGCAGCGAAGGCGGGTCTGATTGGTCTGACGAAGTCGATCGCCAAAGAATTGGGCGGAAAGGGACTGACGGCAAATGTGATTGCGCCTGGTTTTATCGAGAGCGATATGACGAGCGCTCTTCCCGCAGCACTCCGCGAGGCCGTTCTTCCTGCAATTCCACTGAAGCGATTTGGCACGGGCAATGACATTGCAGCCGCAGTTTCATACATCACTTCAGATGAAGCGGCCTATGTCACTGGACAAGTGTTGTCAGTTGACGGCGGACTTGGAATGTAAACCGATCAGCTTGCAGGACGCCGCTTCAGCGGATGAACTGCGCTTCAAAGCACAATCACTTGAGTGGAGCGTGAGGCGCCTTGCGTAATGCTCCGCCACCGCCACCACCGCCTGGTCCAGGTGTAGATGGAGTTTCTCCACCGCCTCCACCTGATGCAGGATTATCGCCTTCGGCAAGTTGAAGATCCGCCTGTGGGGTTTCGACCTCTTCATCAGGAAGATTTGAGTATTTTTCAAATAGGCCATCGATATAGGTCTTCCAAGCCCCAATTGAATCTTCGCCAGAAAGATGAGCCATGATGTCTGGTGTGCCTGGAAAGGCAGTGAATGAGGCTTCGTCGCTTGAAATTGTCGCATCCCAAAGCATCGGCTGCTCAGTTCCGTTCGAAGTAACAAGCCCAAATGTTGCGAAGCCTTCTCCATCATCTTTGCACTGCACTTCGATGGCAGTGATCTTGCCCGTGGTTGTTGCCCATGTGCCATTTTTGATGAGCCCATCAAGCACATTCCCATCAAGTTTCGTCATGTGCTGTCCTAAGTAATCGGAGTCACTCTTGGCGAATGCGTTCCAAAACTTCAGTACAGCAACACGCTTTTCATTCGTGTTCGGCGCCATTTTCTCTGGCAAGTTGACACGCTCATCAATCTTGTACTCCGCCATCAATTCGGCAACAGACTTGATGGTCGGTGCTGGCGGTGGCGGTGGTGGCGGTGGTGCGATACGCGCGACTGGTGGCGGTGGGGGAGCTTCTTCTTCTCCGCATGATGTCAATCCAACGCAAGCAAGGACGACAATGCAGGAAAGTGCAACAAACGAATTATGTGTGTGATTTTTCAATGGTTGTTGTTGTGTTGGTTGGGGTGTCTGGTTTGTCATGACTTGTGATCTCGCAACTCTTGTCAATTCGACGCATCAATCCTTTGAGCACACTGCCTGGTGCCAGTTCGTGCAGCGCAGGTCTGTTGTCGCCAACGGGAAGCCCCGCTGCAAGCGCCGACATGCTCTGACTCCATCTTACGGGGCAAACAATCTGATCGACAAGGAGTTTTTTCAGTAAAGCAGAATTGTTTGCATCATGTGGCTGCGCGGTGACATTGCTCCAA
>JBEELA010000160.1:0-3285 GCA_041168365.1 Planctomycetota bacterium | reverse complement strand
GCTATAGCGCGACGGATCTAAAAACGTTCGAGCGAGAATTTGATTCGCCAACGTGGGCAGCCGTGAAAAGTACTCTCGGGGCTCAAACAGTCCTCGGCGACCGACACGATCCGGTTGTTTGATGTTCGAGCGCAAATTCAGTCGGCCGCCTGCGGAACTCGCCCGAGAGAACTTTCCAACGGCTTGGCACGCAAGCGCAAGCATGACAGAAATCGAACCGCGGATGCAGCCACAGACACAGAGTCCGCGTAGGCAAGGGCTGCATGCTTCAGCGATGTGTCAAGATGTACTGCCGCGCGAAACTTAAAAACGACATCACTTCCTTTTTCCCCGTCGCGCTTTCGAGCCTGGTGATCCTGGCGGAACTGATCGTTTCGGCGCTTCGTCTGGGGAATCATCGCTCACCTCGATCAAATTTTGGGTCAACGCACGAACACGCGCAAGTTCATCACGCAACTTTGCCGCACGCTCAAATTGCAATTCAGTAGCGGCTTCGAGCATTTCCGTTTCGAGTTCATCGGCAAGCTGTTCCCGCGGAATTTCTCGAGGCGGAGATCGTTTGGAATGGCTGCGGCGATCGGATGCAACTTGATCTTCGAGCGCGCGACGATTCTCCTTGATGATCGTACGAGGTGTAATAGCGTTTGCTGCATTGTGCGCCAATTGCTTCTCGCGTCGGCGATTCACTTCATCGATTGCTCTTTGCATTTCAGGTGTCATCTTGTCCGCATAAAGAATGCAACGAGAATCTGCATTTCGCGCAGCTCGGCCCATCGTCTGAATCAGACTCGATTCACTGCGCAAAAAACCTTGGCGATCCGCATCCAAGAGTGCTACGAGCGCAACTTCAGGAAGGTCGAGTCCTTCTCGCAGAAGGTTGACACCAACCAAGACGTCAAAGAGTCCTTCGCGCAGATCACGCAAGATTTCGAGCCGTTCAAGCGTCTCGATATCACTGTGCAAATATCGAACGCGAACACCTTGTTCATGCATAAAGTTGGTCAATTCCTCGCAGAGTCTTTTGGTTAAAGCTGTCACGAGTACTCGTTGCTTATTCAGTGCAATCGGGCGGATTTGCTCTAGAAGATCTGGGATTTGACCACGCGCGCTTCGGACTTCCACGGGCGGGTCGACCAAGCCCGTCGGCCGAATGATCTGTTCTGCAATAATTCCGGCAGACTTCTCCAATTCAAATGGTGCTGGAGTTGCGCTGACAAAGATGCACTGTGGAATTATCCCTTCCCATTCTGCAAATGTCAGCGGTCGATTATCCAGTGCACTTGGCAATCGAAAACCATGTTCGATTAATGTTTCTTTGCGCCGTCTGTCGCCGAAGTACATCCCGCGAATCTGCGGGACTGCAACATGACTTTCGTCGACGAAGATCAACCAATCATCAGGCGTGCGGCCAGGGATCCGTCTGAAATAGTCCAGCAAGCAGAAACTTCGTGATCCTGCAGCACGACCTTCCATATGCCGAGAATAATTTTCAATTCCAGGGCAGACTCCAGTCTCGGTGAGCATCTCAAGATCCCACCTTGTTCGACCAAGCAGTCGCTGTGCCTCGAGCAATTTCCCCGCAGATTGCAGCGCCAAGACTTGCTCGTTCATTTCTGTGCGAATAGAAGCCACGGCTCGAACCATCTGATCTTCTGGCATCATGTAGTGCACAGCCGGAAAGACAAAAACGCGATCATCCGTGCCGAGAATTTCCCCAGTGAGAGAATCAAAGCGTTCAATCCTCTCAACAACATCTCCAAAGAATTCAAATCGAATCGCATACTTTTCATACGCCGGCCAGACTTCAATGCACTCACCCCGCACGCGATAGCAACCTCGCTCTGGCGCGACATCGTTGCGACGATATTGCATCGCATACAAAGACATGAGAAATCCCCGGCGATCCGTCGGCTCTCCGCGTGTGACGAGCGTGGTCTTATTGGCGTATTCCTCTGGAGAACCTAATCCATAAATACACGAAACGCTTGCGATGACAATCGTGTCGGATCGATGCAGCAACTGACTTGTCGCAGCCAATCTCAGTCGGTCGAGATCAGCATTTCGCGAAGCATCTTTCTCTATAAAAATATCCCGCTGAGGTATGTATGCCTCTGGTTGGTAATAGTCGTAGTACGAGACGAAATACGAGACAGCATTATCGGGAAAGAGTGCTTTGATTTCTTCATACAGCTGAGCAGCAAGTGTCTTGTTATGACTCATGATCAACGCAGGTCGCTGAGTTTGTGCGATGACATTCGCCATCGTAAAAGTTTTTCCAGTTCCTGTCGCACCCATCAGAGTTTGAAATCGTCGTCCATCACGCAGCCCTTCGCAGAGTTGCGCGATCGCCCGCGGTTGATCACCGGCAGGTACGTATGGAGAGTTCAATCGGAAGGGAATATGCATAGAAAATCTTCGCGTTGTCCTCGTGGTGAAAGCCTAGCCCTTTGGTCCGCCAAGAAGTTCTCGAGGAGATCTTTGTGTCAAACTGCGAACGGCTGGAGCCGCAGCGAGAATGGCAGCAACTGAAGCAGCGATAAACCCTCCAATAACAACGCCAACGGGGATTTCGAACGACAGTTCAAGGCCAGCCATATCTCGATAGCACCGAGTACCCATCCAAGCCAAGTAAATCCCAAAGGCACTGCCAGTTATTCCCGCAGTAATTCCGATGAGTAATGATTCAGTCAGAATCAGCCTGCTGACCAATCCACGACTCGCTCCGACAGCTTCCAGCACTCCCAATTCGAAGGATCGCGTAGCAATTCCTGCCGCGATCACTCCGCCGGCAGCCAATGATGCCAGCGCCATCGCACCAATTGCAACGAATGTGCTGACAGTCAGCATGATTGCGCCGATCCGAAGAATCTCCTTTCGTATCGCTCGACCACTGGCAAAGACTGCGCCTGGCGTGGCGCTTTCGACGGCAGACGCCAGTTTTTCTTCGTCAGCTGTCGTCGCTTCTTCTGTAATTCCCATCTGTACGAGGAATGCTTCGCGGGTACCAAAGTTTTTCGAGACTCCGCTGAAATCCATAAAGACGCAACTGACTGCGTGCTCCATATACATGCTTTGAATTCCGAAGAATTGTGTCGCGACATCCAACCCCGCTGCACCAACGACTCCAACGACTTCAAATGGATGATGATCTGATTCGCTTCCAAGTTCGATCCACGTTCCAGGTCCAATCCCGCGCGCAGTTAAAAATTCTTCAGCAACAAGAATCGCATTACCCTCACGCAATCTCTTTGCTGCATATGTTGGATCTCCTTTGATCCATTCCAA
>JBEELA010000159.1:0-4072 GCA_041168365.1 Planctomycetota bacterium | reverse complement strand
TACTTGAGGCGTACGCAGTTTATGGATTGAACAAGAAGTGAACGACATCGCCGTCATGCATGACATATGCCTTGCCTTCACTTCGCAGCCGCCCCGCTTCGCGGATTGCTTTTTCGCTTTTCAGTTCGAGTAAGTCAGTGACTTTATAAATTTCGGCACGGATGAATCCTTTTTCGAAGTCGGTGTGAATGACACCAGCTGCTTGCGGAGCCGTCGCGCCTTTGTGAATAGTCCACGCACGAATTTCTTTCTCGCCGGCGGTGAAATAGGACTCGAGTCCGAGGAGTTGATATGCCGCGCGTGCCACAGAGTCCAGAGCAGGCTCCTTCATACCCAGAGATTCAAGCATTTCTGCACGATCACTAGGTGGAAGTTCAGAAAGTTCGCTTTCGATTCGTGCGCAGACCACGCAAACGATTCCACCATTTGCGGCGGCATATGCACGGACTTTTTCGACGAGCGGACCTTTACCTTCGGGGTCGGATTCGTCGACATTCGCCACAAATAAGACTCGCTTGGCAGAGATCATTCCAAGCTGCTGCAGGATGACAGATTCCTCTTGAGTTGGATTGAGAGAGCGCACGGGTCTGGATTCATTCAGCACCACATTGCATCGCTCCAAGATCGCTTGCCGTGCAACAGCGTCTTTGTCGCCGTGCATTGCAGTTCGGCGCGCTTTGTCGACAAGACTTTCGACGATCTGAAGGTCGGCAAGCATCAGTTCGGTCTCGATGGTTCCAATGTCCCGAATGGGATCGACGGTTCCGTCGACGTGCATGACATCTGGGTCGCTGAAACATCGAACAACATGCAAGATCGCATCGACTTCGCGAATGTGCGAAAGGAACTTGTTTCCAAGGCCTTCGCCTTCGCTAGCGCCTTTGACAAGGCCGGCGATATCCACCAAGCGTAGAGCAGCAGGAATGATCTTTTGGCAAGGAATGAAAGTATTGATCTGCGCAAGCCGAGTGTCTGGAACCGGAACGATTCCGACATTGGGTTCGATGGTGCAGAAGGGATAATTCGCCGCCGCCGCACCTGCCGAAGTCAGGGCGTTGAAGAGCGTGCTTTTTCCGACGTTTGGTAATCCGACAATGCCACATTCCATAAGGAGGGGGATACTAACAATCTTCTCGTTCGCTACACTTTTGCTACTGCCGCATGGACGCGGTAGGCAGGACCGACATCCAGGACAGTCATGGAGGACTGATTGGCATACAAGAGTGCTCAGAGAGACTTAAGAAAGAGATTTTTTATTCTGTTTGCGCTGATGCTGGGGGCATCATGCGTACTTGCTATTCGATTGTTCACCTTGACAGTCGTTCAAGGGAGTGCATTTGCGCAAGCTGCAGAAGAAAAACTTGATGTCGAGAAATTATTGCCAACATGGCGTGGAAAACTTCTTGATCGCAAGGGGAGAGTGCTGTCAGAAGATATGCCGAGTTATGACGTCGCGGTGAGTTACGCATTGGCGAAAGGCACGTGGGCGAAAGAGCGTGCGGAAGCGGCTGTGCGTGCAACAGCAGGAAGTGGATGGCGCAAACTCAAGCAGCCCCAACGCGAGGAAAGAATTGCAGAGTCCTTGCCGCAGTGGGAGGAACAGCAGGGGTTGCTTTTGGAAATTCTTGCGACGCGTTCTGGACTTTCACAAGGGGAATTTGAGAAGAATCTGAATGCAATTGCAACGCGTATAGATGAGCAAGCCGCTGCAGTTTTTCGCCGACAAATCGAAACCCGTCGTGCGCGCGGCCAATCATTGGATGTCAAGCAAGAACCGATTCGTGAAATGCATGAGATGCATGTGGTCTTTCGCGATGTTGCAAATGAGACAGTCTTTGAAATGCGCAAGCTGTCGGATGCCTATCCAGGCGCAATCGAAATCATTGATGCGGTCCGAAGGCAAACGCCTTGGCAGAGTGCCGAAGTCGAAGTGCCGCGAGCCAATCTGCCTCGACCAATTCGAACGTCGATACCACTTGTCCTCAAAATGGATGGCGGACTTGATCAGCTTGTTGGATCGGTGCGTGATGAAGCATGGAAAGAGGATCTTGAACGCAGGCCATTTGAACGAACGCTCGAAGATGGGACGACAGAGATCGATCTTGGTGGTTATCGCACAAGTCGTGACACTGTTGGTTCGCGTGGAATGGAGCAAAAATTCGAGGATATTTTGCGAGGAATTCGAGGGGAATCTGTCCGCAGGCTCGATTCTTCCAGAGAGGATCGAATCGAACCAATCCCTGGAAAAGATGTCACATTATCTATTGATGCACAATTGCAAATGCGAGTTCAGGCAGCGCTCGACCCACGCACAGGTTTGACCTCGGTGCAATCATGGCATACGCATAGCGATGCGTTGAGCATCGGCGAAGCATTGCCTGCAGCTGCTGTGATCATTGATGTTGCAACAGGCGAAGTCTTGGCGGCCGCATCGACTCCGTTGCCTCAAGATCAAAAGTTTGGCGGACGCACTTCGATGGCGAGTGAAACCGCCAACATCAATCGTGCGATCGAAGCTGCATATCCACCAGGTTCCCTTGTCAAGCCACTTGTCTATCTTGCCGCGGTCACAGAAGGTGTCTTGCGCGAAGATGAAGCGATTGAGTGCAATGGACATTTTTTCAAGGATCGCACAGATGCGGCACGCTGCTGGACTTACCGTGCGCGGTACCATTTCAAGCACGAACAATTGCCTGTTGGTCCACTTGGAGTCGAAGTAGCGCTTGCGCAATCTTGCAATATCTATTTTTATACATTGGCGAATCGATTGGGAGCAGAGCGGCTCTGCGAGTGGTATCGACGTTTCGGACTTGGAACGCTTGGTGGAACGATTCCTTCTGCGCAAGCGGCAGCATTGGTTGATTCCAGACATGATCAGTTTTCTGCGGTTTCACTGGGAATTGGGCAAGGTCCAATGACGGTCACTCCCCTGGAAATGGCAAATGCGTATGCCATGTTGGCGCGCGGTGGATCGGTGCGATCACCGTCGTTTCTTGCGGGCGGAAATAAAATAAGTGCGGTGTACACATTCTCTCCCACAGCGGTCTCGCGCACTCTCGACGGGTTGCACCGCGTTGTTTCTGAAAGTTATGGCACTGGAAATCACATTGACTATAAAGATGGATCATCACGCGATCCGATCATTGATACCCCAGGAGTTCGCGTTTGGGCGAAAACTGGAACGGCCGAGGCGCCGCCTTTGAAAGTGGACCGCGACCAAGATGGTGTGATCGAGCGAACTGTGACCGATGCGGATCATGCATGGTGCGCGGCGTTGGTCGCCAATCAAGGAGACACGACACCGCGTTATGCCATCGCAGTCATCGTTGAACATGGCGGCGGTGGCGGCCGCACTGCGGGACCGGTGATGGGGGCGGTCATTCGAGCACTTGTGAGTGAGGGATATCTCATTGGCGATGGCACGCGTAACGCAAGAGAGCAAGTGAATGCGGGAGCAGTCCGATGAGTGGATTCGTTCGAGGACCAGCGCGTGCGACTCAGGCTGCACCATTTTTTCCTGTGATTTCGCAAATCCTCGGTCTTTCATGGTGGAATGTTGGTTGGATTCCAGTTGTCGCATCGGCACTATTGACATGCATCGGCATCGTGGCGATCGGGACCACCGAACCAAACTTCGCCCTTCGGCAAGTGGCATATTCAGTCGTTGGTTTGATTGCCGCTGCGTTGATCGTCGTGCCGCTGCCAGCTTTGATTGAGCGATGGAGCCCGGTGGTTTTTCTGATCACACTCGGTTCGCTTGTGTTGCTGATTGCACCTGGGGTTCCCGAAGCAATCGTTCGAGCGCGCAATGGAAGTCGTTGCTGGATTGATTTGGGAGCGATCGATGTTCAGCCAGCAGAGTTTGCAAAGATTGCATGGATTCTCGCAGGTGCGTGGTGGCTTCGCCGT
The DNA here is from genome assembly GCA_041168365.1 of Planctomycetota bacterium. Lineage (GTDB taxonomy): Bacteria > Planctomycetota > Phycisphaerae > Phycisphaerales > SM1A02 > F1-60-MAGs104. The sequence goes on along the minus strand of JBEELA010000159.1, from coordinate 163 downwards.
GCCGCAGATGTGCGAAGCCGCACTGGAGTGTTGTTGCCCATTGTGTTGACTGCGGTTCCAGTTCTTCTCATTCTGATTCAACCTGACTTGGGAACAGCTTTGTTGTTTTTCCCAACACTGCTTGCGATGTTGCTGACCCAAGGAGCCAGGCGATTGCACTTGG
>JBEELA010000158.1:0-5721 GCA_041168365.1 Planctomycetota bacterium | reverse complement strand
CATTGAAACGCGCTCGACCACTCTTGAAAGTGATGGAAGTTGGGCTTGTTCTCGAGCTGATCGATTCTTCTACGCTCGAAGAAGATCCTCCGAAGTTCCTACGTGATTATGTCCGCATCTTTGCGGAGATCGCGGAAGGTCTTGCCCACATGCATGAAAAAGGATTTGTCCATGCGGATATGAAGACGGGCAACATCATGATGCCTGTTGGACGGGATTCCGAGAAGATCGCAAAGATCATCGACTTGGGTCAGTCGTGCAAGATTGGAACAATCAAACCTCGATTTCAAGGCTCGCCTGGATACATGGCGCCGGAACAGTCCGCGAAAGAACCGATTGTCGAGCGGACGGATGTTTATAACTTTGGCGCAACGATGTATCGGGCGTTAGTGCGGGATTATGCGGAAACAGTTCTTGTTCCAGGCAAATCCAAGTCGCGGACGCCAGAAGAAGTTCCCGTCACAATTCCAGCATCAGAAAGAGTTCCGGGTTTGAGTAGCGAATTGTCGCTTCTTGTTTCGGAATGCTTGCATTTGAAGCTGGAGCGACGAATTGATTCGATGCGAAAAGTTGCCAACAAACTGCGATCCCTTGAATCAACAGTGAACAATATTACGCTTTGATTTCGCTTTGACTTCTGATGGATTTCGCATTTCGTACAATCATTTTATGCTTTGGTTGATCAGCCATGCGATTCTCTTGAGTGCTTTGGCTTTCGATCCGCCAACTCCCTTATTTGTTGATCAGTCAATCAAGGACATCGCTGCGGCCCAAACCCTTGAAGCGCGTGTTCAGAGTGCTCAAGCAAAAGTCAGGGGAGCGTGTGTTGGGTTGGAAATTTTGGACACGCTTGGACCAAAGTCCAGCGGGAGCGGAACGATCATCTCGAAGGATGGCTGGATCATGACCGCTGGACATGTCTGCGGTATTCCAAATCTTGATGTGACTATTTTTTTCATGGATGGCACAACAGCAAAGGGAAAGACCGCGGGTTTGTACTGGGATGGATTGAAAGATTGCGGGATGATTCGGTTCGATCCAATCGGACGCGATTTGGTTGTTGCCGAACTTGGTTCGATGGAAGGAATCGAAGAAGGGGATTGGATCATTTCATTCGGTCACACTTATGGAATTGAAAAAGATCCTTTTCGTCCGCCCGTATTGCGGCTTGGGCGAATGCTCGGGGTGAACGATGAAGTGATCCTTATGGATGCCCCACTTTCTTCTGGTGATTCTGGCGGCGGAGTCTTTGACTTGAATGGTCACCTCATTGGAATTAATTCAACTGCAGGTCAAGAGCCAACCCAGAATTCTGCAACAACGATCGATTTCGCAAAGAGTCGAATGACCGACATGCAGCAAAGCGCTGCACAGGGGGAAGATGCTGATCTGGAGCGAGAAAAAAAGCACGCAAAGTCCGGCCCAAATCAAAGGCAGGTCGTGATTCAGATGCCTTCGGGAAAGGAGCTTTATAAAGGAGAAGAAAAGAATCTGCAGGGTATTGCACACGCAGTTGACCAGGCGATCTTGATGACAGTTGGCGTCTTCGTCGACGGAAAAATTGTGTGTTATGGAACTGTCGCAGATGCGTCAGGATTCATTATCGCAAAAGCATCGGAAGTTGGAAAAACGAGTAAGGACTTAATGATTGCTCTGCCAGATGGCTTGATGGTTTCAGGAAAGCGAATTGCAGTCGATCAAGAATTAGATCTTATCTTGATTCAAACATCAGAAGAGCTAGAAGTTCCAAAATTTTCTATCGATACAACTCCGGCTCTCGGAGCAATTCTTGTAACGGTTGGCCGTGATGGAAGTCCACTTGCGTTTGGTGTACGGAGTTTGGATGAATATCGTCCAGGTCGAAGCGATGTCACCGCTTCATATCTTGGAGTACGCGCAAGAGAATCGAGTCCAGAAGAGCGAAGCCAGCATGGCGACCGCAGTGGAGTCATCTTGATGCAGGTTCCTCCAGGAATGCCGGCGGGACGTGCGGGACTTCGTGCTGGCGATTTTGTAACGCGCATCGCGGGAACTTTGGTCGTAACACAAGAGGATCTCGGCGAGGCCGTGCGAAAGCACGCTGCTGGTGAAGTGATCGAAGTCATTCGAATAAAAGATGATCAGGAAGAAGTCATTCGAGTACGACTCGCAGCGCGGCCGAGGGAGTTTGGTCCGCCGCCGTCCACTCCCAATTTCCCTGCAAGTAAACGTACAAGTGGATTTGGGCCTGTCATTCAGCACGACACAGCATTGCGTAGCGATCAGATTGGCGGGCCACTTGTCGATTTGAATGGCAACATTGTTGGCGTGAATATTGCGCGTGTTGATCGCACAAAGTCATACGCACTCTCATCTGCTGCTGTGAAAACTGCGATTGACAGATTGATGGCGCAAGCGAAAGATCGAACCGAACCATTGCCGATCGAAGATCCGCTGATGTCAGGAATCGCGATACTTCAAGATGGACCACTCATTCGCCTTGATGCGAATAGCGCGGAAATTATTGGCGCAACGTTGCGCTTCACGCAGGCTGAGGACACACTCAGTGCGCTCGATACCTGGGTTGATTCGAATGACTCTGCAAGGTGGTTGGTCGAATTCACCAAGCCTGGCGATTATGCCGTGACAATCGTTCAGTCTTGCGCTGAAGAGTGTTCAGGTCAGGAATTCGAAGTTTCATTTGGAGAGACGACTCTTAAAGGCAAGACCGAAGCAACCGCCGATTGGTCCGATTTCAAGCGTGTTGGAATTGGAACGATTCATGTGGAAGCGATTGGCCGCGCGACCATCGAAGTGAGGACTGGTGGATGGCTGAAGGGTCCGTTGATGAATTTGCATGGAATTGAGTTGAAGCGGACAAGCTGAGCAGGACGAAAAAAATGACGAAACAACTTCCCGATCACTGGCATTTACGATTTCTCGAACTCGCTGGGCGAATCGCAACTTGGAGCAAAGATCCATCGCGCGGAGTTGGCGCAGTGATCGTCTCGTCTTCGAAGCAAATCATCAGTACTGGATTCAATGGTTTGCCGCAAGGGATTGCAGACCATCCAGAACGACTTCAGCGACCTGTGAAGTATGACTTGATTTGTCACGCCGAACTGAATGCGATCGTGCAATGCGCGCGCAACGGAGTCAGTCCAGTTGGATGCACGATGTATGCCACCTTCAGTCCTTGCGTGCAGTGTTCGCTGGCGATCATTCAAGCAGGGCTTGTCGAAGTTGTGACATACGAAGTTGCCGGCGAAGGCGATGAGCATTGGAAGAGATCACATGATCTAGCTTGCGCGTTGTTCGCCGAAGCGGGAGTGCGATACCGCACATTTCCCACTTCGGTAAACTCTCGTTCATGATCAAGAAATCAAATCCGTTTGTTGCAGGTGTTGCCTTTGGTATCGCTGCAAGTGCAGCGCTTGTCTGTGTTTTCGCAGCTTCTTCTCAGGGCCAATCACTGCCAGGTGGTACTTCAGCGGCACCAGCCACGCCCGCGCCCACTGGACCGATCACCCCAGCTGGTGCAGATGATGCGCAAGCCTTGGCGTTATTCACTCAATTCGTTGGAACATGGGATGTGCAAGGTGTCGCAACTTCTGCAGACGGAAAAACAAGCGGACCATTTCGTGGAGAGTCTCAATTCGGTTGGATCCTTGGAGGAAATTTTCTCTCGGGAGATCATGTGCTGTGGAATACAGATGGTGCTGCGCTGCAATCAATTGATTTGATGGGATTCACTCCTGGAGTTGGATTTACACGCAGCGAAATCACCAACGGCGATCGTTCGATGTTTCTTTCGACAGGGATGAATGATGATGCGGCTCGTGCGTTGACATTTGTGACATCGAATCCTTTGACAACTGTCGGTGGCAAGCAGCGATCGATATCAACAACATTTATGTTTGGATTTGATGGTTCGATTACTTGGGACACGCAATTTCAAATCGAAGATCAGCCTGCGGGATCTGTGAAATTGACTCTCACTCGCACAAGCGCTGTTCCTGGAATTTCCACTCCAAATACGCCGTATGGCGCTCCAATGACAGCGCAGGGCGCGGGCGCAAATGCTGGGGCAAACGGTGGAAGTTTCATCGTGCAGACTCCTCAAGGTATGGCCGTGACTCGTGCTCCACAAACAGCCGCTGAAAATCAACAGTTGATGTCAGCGATGATGAAGCAGCGGCAACAGATGCAGTCGCAGATGAATACGATGCAAGGTCAAGTGCCTGATATGTCTAGAACGATGAATGGCATGGTTCAGTAAAGTATTCAATTGATAAGACTTACATTTTTTATCGCAATCGCCTCCGCATGGACTGCTGTCCTTGTGGTCGTTGGCGCGTATGCGGGATGGACATTCGTTGCGATGAAGCAAGTAGGCGTGACAAGCCTGAGTGATACTGGGTTGGCGACCATCGAGCCGGCTCTTCTCTCGAGATATGTCGGCGGGCAAATCACACGAATGCCATTCGAAGTAATCAATATCACAAGTATTTTCTTGCCAGCAATTCTCGCTTCGTTGATCGGAGGTCGGCCCTTAAAGTCGCAGCAAGTGGGATCGATGCTTTGGCTGCACAGAGGCGTACTTGTTGTGCTTACCGCTGCCATTTGGTGCGCATTCGTTTCGGTACAACTGGGATTCAAATTGAACGAAGCATCGGAGCAATATTGGACAGCTGTCGTTGCTCATGATGCTTCCGCGACTTCGATTGCGAAGGATGTGCTTGATGCGTTGCATGGTCGTGCGCAATCGACCTATTTTTCGTTGATGGGACTCGCCGCATTGTCAACGGTATTAGGCGCGACATTACTGACTCGGCGCAGTGCGTTAATCTCTCGCACATGAACAGCAGTAACAATTCAAATCACTTCTCACTTGATTCGCGTCACGCTCTTGTTGGTGGTGCAACGCAAGGCATTGGGCGCGCGTGCGCGGAAGCATTCGCAAATGCCGGCGCATCTGTCACACTCGTTGGGCGAAATCCCGATGGACTGAAGAAGGTGCTCGCAGAACTTCCGTCACCGTGCGGATCGTCGCAAACACATCGAATGTTGGTGGTGGATTATGCAGATTGGCGTGCAGTTGGAGTCGCGGTCGACGCTCATGTTGCTGCGCATGGTGTGGTGCATATCGTGCTGCATAACACTGGTGGTCCAGCGCCAGGTCCCGCAATTGATTCCAAGCCAGAAGATTTCGCGCGCGCATTCGAACAACATGTGTTGACTGGTCAAGCGATCGTGCAGGCATGTGCGCCAGGAATGCGCGATGCAAAGTATGGACGGATCATCAACATCACTAGCACATCTGTCTTGACGCCCATTCGTGGGCTTGGAGTTTCCAACACGATTCGTGCGGCAGTTGCGAATTGGGCACGATCGCTTGCTGGCGAACTTGCGCCACTTGGTATCACCGTCAACACGATCTTGCCGGGATTCACAAAGACTGCAAGGCTTGATGCGATTTTCAAAGGTCGTGCATCTCGTTCTGGATCGAGCATTGATGAGATTGAACGCGGTGCGATCGCGACAATTCCGATGGCACGACTCGGCGAGGCAAGCGAGATTGCATCAGTCGCACTTTTCTTGGCTTCGCCAGCGGCGAGTTATCTCACCGGCGTCAATCTTCCGGTCGATGGTGGTCGAACGGCGATGCAGAGTTGAACGATGGGTGCACATGGAGAAATCATCGATATTTCGTCACGCATTTCGCCGCGTCTAGCAGTGTTT
>JBEELA010000157.1:0-5568 GCA_041168365.1 Planctomycetota bacterium | reverse complement strand
GCAAATGTCTTGCCTGTGCCACAAATGCTAACGCTGACGAATCCTGCTCAACAACAAGTTCAGCAGCAAACGCAACAACCAACAACAACGAGAGAGTATGTTGTTCAGAAAGGCGACACGCTTGGTTCAATTTCAACGCGCGAACTTGGAACAGCGAAGAAGTGGGAATCGATCTATGAAGCAAATCGTGATCGACTGAAGAGCCCAACCGATCATCTCAAGATCGGAAAGTCACTGCGAATTCCACTGGACATCTGATCCGGAACCCATCAGTTGTTCGCAAAAATCACGGCAATTATTGTTGGAATTGGCATACTCGCGTGTGGCGTTCTTGTTCAGCGCCAGCAGAGATACGAACTTGCGCGCGACATCTCGCGTGCACACTGGAGAATGCTAGAGCAAGAACGAACACTCTGGTCACTTCGCGCAGAAATTGCTCGCCGAACTCGACCTGACGAAATTCGAACGGCTGTCCAGCGACTTGATCGACGATGGCGCGCAATTCCATATCGCATCGAAGAACTTCCATCGGGTGTTCCTGGTCAGAACGATGATCGGTCGACGCGCGTGGAGTTTGGCGGATGAATCAATCATCGCGCATCCGCGGAATCTCTCGCGGAGTTGTGGCTATAACAATTTTGGCGCTTGGAGCAACACTTCTTCGAACAGCTCAACTGAAAACACTTCCACCATCGAAGTTGATTCCTGCAATGGGATCGAGAACATCAACATCAACTGAACTTGCGGCGCGCGGACGAATTCTTGATCGCCGCGGGAGAATTCTTGCGACAAGTGTTGTGGGATATCGACTCTTCGCAGACCCAGCGACGATTTGGAAGCGAGGCAACGACAAAATTCGTGAAGGTCTCAAGAGTGATCCTCAAGCATCTTTTCCCAGCGATCCATTTGCTGATGCCGCTGCGTCGCTCTCGACCGTTTTGGGAAAACCAGCAGCGGATATCGAAGGCATCTTGCGCCTTCGTGCTGATGATCGATATGTTGTTCTGGATGGCGATCTTTCCGAACTCGAATTGGATGGTGTGAAGGGTTTGGATATCGAAGGAATCGGCATCGAATCAAAGCTTGTTCGTGAATATCCACAGGGCTCTGTCGCGGCTCCCGTCATTGGCAAAGTTGGTTTCGAACAAAAGGGTCTCTCTGGAGCAGAACTCAGTTTCAATTCAAAGCTGCTGGCAAAGAATGGGAAACTCACTTTTCTCCGTGATGTTCAGCGGAATGTTTTGCACATCGACGACGGCAATTTTATTCCAGCCGATGACGGCTCAGATGTGCGACTCTCAATCGATGTCGTACTTCAAGATATTGCTGAGCGCCGTCTCGCCGAAGCTGTTCGGGAATACAACGCAGGTGGCGGACGACTTGTTGCATTCGATCCACAAACTGGCGATGTTCTGGCGATGGTCGACATACTTCGCTCGCGCGCTGGATGGAAGGAAATCACCACTGACCCCTCGCGCAAAATCGATCCCGCGCTTGGAAGGAATCGTTGCCTCACCGATCCGTTTGAACCAGGTTCGACATTCAAGCCGTTTGTGTGGGAAACTGCTACTGAAATTGGAATCTTTTCACCGAAGTCCATTGTTCCCACGCCCAGCGCAGGTCCTTATCGCACGTCATTTGGACGTGCGATCCGCGACGTGAAGTACTACGGGCCAGTTCCGTGGAGGACCGTGCTCGTCAAGAGTCTCAACAGTGGAATGGCGATCGCAGGAGAGCGCATGTCGTTCGAGGACATGCAGCACAAAGTTGTGGAGCGATTTGGATTTGGTCATCTGACAAACCTTGGCGTTGCGGGAGAAACCACCGGTCTAGTCACCGCGCCCGCTGCATGGTCGAAGTACACCCAGACCTCGGTCGCAATGGGTCATGAAATTGGAGTCACGCCGGTGCAAATGGTCCGTGCATTCAGTTCATTCTGTAACGCAGGATGGATGCCGCAACCACGGATTGCATTGCCGATCGGCCCTGATGGACGAGTTCTGCCAACAGTTCAAACTCCTGTCATTCCTGCAAATCTTGCGCTCGAAACCAGATCGGCGATGGAAGGCGTCTTGACCGAAGGAACAGGACGAAAAGCGCAGAGCGCGCTCTATCGCATGTTCGGGAAATCTGGAACTGCACAACTTCCAAAGCCAGCAGGACAAGGAAAGGGATATTTCGAAGATCGCTACGTCGCAAATTTTATTGCCGGCGCTCCATTTGAAAACCCTCGCATCGTTGTGCTGTGCGTGATTGATGATCCTGATAAAAAGAAAGGACACTTTGGTGGATCCATCGCTGGCCCCGTCGTGCGTGATGTGATTGACGAGTCACTGCAATATCTTGGCGTTAAGCCTGACCAAATTCCAAGTCGGCGCGCAGCGATTCTTTCGTCTGGTCAAGATTTGCCAGTCGATGCGAAAGATCGTGTCGCAGCAGCGTTGATCTTCACAGACGTTGCTGGCAATGAAGATCTTGCAGCAGAATCTTCACCCGATTCACCTGGTAGTTCTCGAATCGCTGTCGTGCCTCAGTCTCTACCTGCACACCCAAAGTCACGCTCGACTTCTGCAACGCACACTCCCGCGAGTTCTTCGAAGTCAAATGGGACGAAAAAGACCGGAAGTAAGGCCAGTGGTGTCAATGCATCAAGCAAAGCGAAGTCCAACTGATCAAATCGGTTGCGAAAACATTATTTTGAATCAGTTTTCCCAGCAGGTGGTTTCGCCGCACTCTCTCCGACGGAAACGGGCGTCTCCATTTCAGCCTTGGAATAGGAAAGCATGCCAAGGATGCGGGCGATGATTAATTGTTTGTCGTTCAGCAATTTCGAAATGTCGGCGGGACATTGACCGGTCGTGGATCCAGCACTCCCAGCTTTTTTCGATTTTGCGAGAGCTTTCTCAGCTTGAGTCCGAGCAATAATTGCTTTCTTTGAACATTTTTCCAGAGATTTAGATGTCGAAGCCAACCAGCGCGGATTTTTTTGAAGCGCATCCGAAAGTTCTTGGCAGGTCAGAGCAGCATTTTTTTGTGCTTGGAAATAAGCCGTGCTTTGTTGGGCATTGAGCGTCTTTCCGCTCGCCATCAAATTGATACTGTCCGCTTGGGTCTGGAATTCAGAGCCCAATCTTGTTGTTATCGCATCAAGATCAATCGTGATAACCGGCGGGGCGACCGAACGATTCGGCAGCGCTCCCCCAGTTGATCCATTGCTTGCTGGTGGAGATTGAGCAGCATCATTGTCGCCGCATCCCATTCCAGTAATAACAGAACAAACGCATAAGACCAGCGCGGGAAAAACGGTTCGAAGCGAAAGAGAATTTGTTTTCATAAGTTGGTATCCGTTGAAACCGCCAAGGACTTTAAACTCCAAGCAAGAGTCGCCCAGGGTTTTCAATGCAATCTTTGACATGAACGAGGAAGCCGACGGCTTCCGAACCATCGATGATCCGATGATCGTATGAAAGTGCGAGATACATCATTGGACGAAGCACAATCTGCCCAGGATTATGAGGATCTTCAACCGCTCGTTTTTTAATCGTGTGCATTCCAAGAATTGCAGATTGCGGTGGATTCAATATCGGAGTCGACATCAATGATCCATACACACCGCCATTGGAGATGGTGAATGTTCCGCCGGTCATTTCATCGACCGTCAATTTCCCGTCGCGCGCTCGCAAGGCGAATGACTTGAGTGTCTTTTCGATTACTGGAAGCGTCATCGCTTCTGCATTTCTGATCACAGGAACAACGAGCCCACGTTCCGTGCCAACAGCAACGCCCACATCGACAAAGTCATGGAATTCCATTTCGTCGCCAGCGAGATACGCATTTGCGCGCGGATAGTGCTGCAGAGCAGAGACGCAAGAACGAATGAAGAATCCCATGAACCCCAGTCCCACGCCGTGTGTTTTCTCGAAATCAGCCTTGTGTTCTGTACGAAGTCGAATCACTTCGCTCATGTCCACTTCGTTGAAGGTCGTCAACATCGCAGCGTTGTGTTGAGCGCTGACAAGTCGTTCCGCAATTCTCTGTCGCAGGCGAGACATCTTTTCCCGTCGAATGCCTCGAGTCCCCGGCATGGCTGTCTGTACATGAGCAGCACTCCCACTTTTAGCAGCTCCTTCAATATCAACTTTCATCACGCGCCCTGATGGGCCGCTGCCTTCAAGCGCGCCGGCATCGATCCCTTTGTCAGCCGCCATTTTTTTCGCAACTCCCGAAATGCGCGTTGGTGAATCGCTTGCAACTTTCGCAACAGTCGGATTTGATTCTTTCGTCACAGGCGCCACAACCGCAACAGCTGCTGTCTTTGAATTCTTTGCATCCGCAGCGCCTGCAGGTCGCGCTGCAGCTTCGTCAATTTTTGCAACAAGCGTTCCAACCTTTTGTTCTGTTCCAGACTTCACGACCAATCGAATCGCGCCAGATGCAGGGGAGAGCAACTCCAGAGTCGCTTTGTCTGAATCAATTTCATTCAACAATTCATCCTTCTCGACCCAATCTCCGTCGCTCTTGCGCCATGTCCCCAGAGTGACTTCTGTAATGGATTCGCCCGGACTTGGAACGACGACTTCAACCATGTGTGTTACCTCGCATTATCACTTCGCCTTTTCTATCTTTTGTTCGCAGCAGGCTTGCGCCCACTGGTTGCATTGCTTTGTTTCGCCTTACCGTATTGATTCTCGCCTTCATTTGGAAGAAGGTCTGTCTGTGCCGAAACTGTCGCGTCTTCTCTTTTCTCCGTTGCCATGGATGGGAAGACTTGAACCAGCAGAGCATGCGCTTGCTTTTCGTGCGCCTTGGTCGAACCCACTGCAGGCGTCGCCGAATCTGGACGGCCGACATACTTTGGATTCACACCAAACAAGTCCAACATCTGTGCTTGCACAAATCGATACGCGCCCATGTTTCGTGGTTCTTCTTGGACCCAGTGCATCTCTGCACCGTGGTACTTTTTCAAGATGGATTCGACATCTTCGGCAGGAAACGGCGCAAGTTGTTCGATACGCACAAATGCGCAGTTGTGATCTGCGACAATTTCTCGCTGCGCAACAAGTTCGTGGAAATATTTTCCCGTGCAGAAGTACACGCGAGAAATCAGCGGCGCCTTCTTTGCATCAGAGTCATCAATGACTCGCTGAAAATGTCCTTGTACAAAATCTGACCCGACACTCTGTGCCGCAGGTGAGCGCAGCATGCTCTTTGGGGTCATGATCACCAAGGGCTTTCGGAAATTACGTTTGAGCTGTCTGCGCAGAACATGAAAGAGTTGCGCGGTTGTCGATGGATAGACAGCTTCAAAATTATCGCCTGCTGCCATTTGCAAAAAGCGCTCAAGTCGTGCGGAGGAATGCTCTGGTCCTTGTCCTTCATATCCGTGCGGCAGAAGCAGAACGAGTCCAGCGGCACGGTTCCATTTCACTTCTCCGCTGGTCATGAATTGATCAAAGATGACTTGTGCGCCATTGGCGAAATCGCCGAACTGCGCCTCCCAGATCACGAGTGCATTGGGATCAGTTTGGGAATATCCCAACTCAAATCCCACAATGGCATTTTCCGTCA
>JBEELA010000156.1:0-5987 GCA_041168365.1 Planctomycetota bacterium | reverse complement strand
CTTGTTGCGGGAGCTCTTCGATCGAATCTATTTTCGCCCACTTCTATTCTTGTGCTTGATCCAGATCCATTGGCCCGAAAGCGCGCTGGTGCTCTGGGATGTGTGGCTTCGGACGATCCCGCAATCATTGCGAATGCATCGATGATCGCGATCTCCGTCAAACCTCAATCATTTCCTGAACTCGCATTAAAAATCGGTGCTCTGCAACCGAGCACATTGGTGGTTTCGGTCATGGCAGGAGTTTCAATCGCTCGGCTTCAAGAAGCATTTTGTGATGAACTGTCCTGCGTCCGCTGTATGCCAAATATTGCGGCGCAAATCGGTTTGGCAGTGACCACATATGCATGCTCTCCTCAATGCTCTGATGGCGACCGTGATCTTGTCCTTCGATTGCTTGGCTCGATAGGAACGACCGTTCAAATTTCAGAAAATATGTTTGATGCCGCAACAGCGACGAGCGGATCAGGCCCCGCATATCTTTTTATGCTCGCAGAATCAATGATTGAAAGCGCGATACGACTTGGTTTCGATCGCCCCACTGCTGATCGACTTGTTCGGCAAGCATTACTCGGTGCTGCAACACTTCTTGCTCGCGGTGAGAGAACGCCATCCGAATTGCGTGGGATGGTGACAAGCCAAGGAGGAACGACAAGCGCAGCATTGGCGATCTTCGAAGCCCATGGATTTCACTCGATGGTGCATGAGGCACTCCACGCTGCTCGTGATCGCGGACGCGATCTTTCGGCTGCCGCCGCCAAACAAGTCGCGCAAGCTTCTGGCTCAACTCAGAACAAGTGAGCGAATTGCATTCCATGATTTCTTCACAGAACGCAATGAACAACTCTGCCATTGACTTGGCCAATGATTTGGCAATCGACCTGACCGATGTCCACAAGACATATGGACGAAAAATCCGTGCGCTACAAGGCGTGACACTTCAAGTTCGCGCAGGAGAAATCTTCGGACTTCTTGGTCCAAACGGTGCTGGGAAAAGCACGCTTGTCAAGATCATGATGACCATTGTGCGCCCCGATACAGCAAAGGGAACTGTCTTGAATCGTGGAGTCGGCGATCCTGTTGCACTGGCAAGAATTGGATATCTGCCAGAACACCATCGTTTCCCAACGTATCTGACTGGACGACAAGTTGTGGAATTCAGCGGCGCAATGTCGAAAGTCGATCGGCCAACTCGAAAGAAACGCGCAAGCGAATTGCTTGATCGTGTTGGAATGGGCGGATGGAAAGATCGACCGCTCAGCTCTTACTCCAAGGGAATGCGACAACGCGTTGGACTCGCTGCCGCACTTGTGAATGATCCACAACTCGTGGTGCTCGACGAACCAACCGACGGTGTTGACCCAGTTGGCCGTCGAGAAATTCGTGACTTGCTCATCGGAATTCGCGACGAAGGCCGCACAGTTCTCTTGAATTCTCATCTGCTCTCCGAAATCGAAAATGTGTGCAGTCGCGTTGCGATTCTGGTGCAAGGACGCTTAGTCGCTCAGGGGACAATCGACGAGCTCACTTCATCAAGTCGGCGATACGAAATCGTCGTCGAAGGTTCTGCCCCGCCATGGTGTTCAGAATCTGCGAGTGTCCGCATGATCCCCGCAGGACAGATGCTTTCCGCTGGAATTCAAGGCGAATCTTGCAGGCTTGTCTTCCTCGGACTCGATGCACTTGGCGCCCAGCCGGTCTTGGATCGACTTCGCTCCGAACAACGCACCGTGATTGCAGCACAAACCGTTCGCGAATCGCTCGAAGATTTATTTATGCGTGCAGTGACCGACCCAACAACAGGCTTGATTTATCGACCCGGAGCATCGACATGATGCAGACCCTTGCAATTTTCGTTGGGGCATATCGCGAATTGAGCGCTCGAAAAATATTTTGGCTTGCTCTTGCAATCAGTTTGCTCGTCGTCGGCCTCTTCGCATGCCTGGGCATCAACGAAACTGGAATCAGTTTTCTCGGCTGGACATTCGAGAGCCCAATGTTCAGTACGAATACAACTTCGCCTGAAACTTTTTATAAATTACTTTTCGTCAATCTCGGCGTCGATTGGTGGCTCGGCGTTCTTTCAACGCTGTTGGCATTGGTGACAACCTGCGGGATCATCCCCGATCTCGTCGCACCAGGATCAATTGATCTATTGCTTGCAAAGCCAATCACTCGCACGCGACTTTTTCTGACAAAGTATTGCACGGGACTGCTTTTTGCAGCACTGCAAGTTTTCGTTTTTTCGACAGCAAGTTTTTTCGTCATCGGCCTGCGAGGTGGCGCGTGGGAATGGGCGCTCTTCGCCGCAGTTCCTATCGTGACCTTCTTTTATAGCCTTCTTTTCAGCATGTGCGCATTCATTGGCGTCTTGACTCGATCGTCAGTTGCATCGCTGATCTTGACACTCCTTGCATGGACGATCATTTTCACGATCAACATTTCAGAATCCATTGTCAACAGCGGTCGCATCGCAAATCAAATGGAAGCGACAAAGATCGAATCCGAATTGGCGAAGACCGAAGATCCCGTTGATGAAGACAAGCGTGAAGAACTCACAAGTGACTTAGAGAAGACACTTGCAAATCGTCCAACTTGGGATCGAGCTCATTTCTGGTTCTTCGGCGTCAAGACATTCTTGCCAAAGACCACAGATACATTGAAACTTCTTGATCGATGGCTGCTCGACGGTGCATCCATGCCAAGTCGAAATGAAGAATCCGAGCGTGGACCTCAACAGGCATTTGGTCCCAAGCGTGTGAAGCGTGGGGAATTCCAACGCGCAGTGAAAGCAGACGAACAATCCCACTCGATTTGGTGGGTCTTGGGAACAAGTCTCGTCTTCGAAGGAATCGTTCTCGGTCTTGCAACCGTGATCTTTGTCCGCCGCGACTATTAACCTGTTTTCCCGAGAGGCGGTGCTTTGGCCTTCTTCGCTGGAAGCGGATACTGCGAAACATATTCAGGCTTCAAGAAGAAATAATAAAGCGTGCCTTCGCAGTATTGACCGCCAGCGAGAATTTCCGCGGATGGACCAATTCCCATAAAGATGTCTGCGCGACCTGGTGCGCGAATCGCTCCGCCAGTGTCTTGATCGAGCATAAATCTCTGGAAAGGTTGCTTCGATCCGCTATATGTGCTTGCTTGCGTGTCGACAAACATCAATCCACCCGGCGGATAGACGCTCTTGTCTGTTGCAACAGTCACCTTATCCGTGACCTTCACACCAAGACTGCCGGCAGGCCATGTTTTCCCGTCATAATTCTGAAAAAACACAAACCGATTATTCAGGTCGATCATCTTTTCGACTGTTGTTGGATCTTTTTCATAGAGCCTACGGATCGCAGAGAGGTTTAATTGATTCGCAGGAATCATTCCCTCCTTCACGAGACTCGCCCCGAGTCCAACATATTCGCCATCCGTTGCGCCTGCGTATCCAATGAACATGACTTTCCCGCCTGGTAATAAAAGCTTTGCGCTCCCATTGATCTGCACGATGTACGCATCGAGTGCAGTCGGAAACCATGCCAACTCTAATCCTTTCAGCATTCCACTGGAATTAATTTCTGCACGACTTGGCCATGGAACAACTTCGCTCTCTGAAACGCGTCGACCAATTGCTTTCCCAGTGACTGGATCGGTTTCTAGATCCTTTGGTCGTTTATAAACTGGAAACTCATATCCAGGAACCTTTGTCAAACTCGCCTTGAATTCTGGAGAAAAATATCCAGTAAAGAGCACACCACCTTTTCCGTTCCATCCTTTGGTCTGCCAACAATCAAACATTTGTTTGAAAGCATTGTCGAACGCAGATTGATCTGCGTTGTCGTTGAGAATCTGACGAAAGGCGATGATGCTCGAAGCTGCTTGATCCCAAGTACAGACATCTGGAAACGGAAACATCTGTGGAAAACGAGAACGACTTGATGGACTTTCGTACCACGTCTGATCTTGCGCTAGCGCTTCTTGCAAATATGCGTCGCGTGATTTCCACGCACCAGTCAAATCTGGCCACGGTTCTCCGGGGCCAAGTTTGCGCAGCGCACACTCACCAGGAGCGAGCTGATGGGCATAGTCTGCTGTTGGTGTCGGTTCGGGAGGTGTCTCGCAGCCTTGGAAGGCGAAATTGACGAGAGCGAGAATAGAAATGCCGATAATGTTTTTGCATCCTTGCATGTTTTAAGGATACCAAATCCCAAGAGATTTCACTGAATGAATCGATACAATGTGTATGCTTAGTATTGAATAACTATTTGGAGCAAAATCTATGACACTCTTTCATACTGACATTCTCGCCTTGACTCTCGCTTGGGGTTTTTCTGGTTGGGAACTTGGCATCCTGCTTGTCTTGGGACTTCTCATTTTCGGGCGACGATTGCCAGAACTTGGTCGCTCAGTCGGCAAGACAATCGTTGAATTCAAGAAGGGTATTTCTGGTATCGAATCGGATGTGAATAACTCGGCTACCCCACCTGCGGACAAGAACTCCAATTCCAATGGTAATGCTGCCCTCCCATCAAATCAGTATTCAAACCAAGCGAACCCTCAATCCAGCGATGGCTCCAATCCTTACGCTCAAAATCAGAATCGACCCCCTCAGTCATAAATTTGTAAGTTCAAGTCGGGGGGCTTGAACACCTTGAAAAATTTCCCGATGACTTCTATGCGTTATGCATTTTCTTGGGAAGAGTTCCAAAAAGAAAAATAGACCTTTTTATAAGTTCGCGTGGGCGGGCTCATATTGTGCGTTGCGTGTTAATGAAGCAAGCGGCGTCGCTTGTCTTTTGCACAATAACCTCGAGAAAAAGGAGACTTTTATGATTTGCATTCAAACTCGAAATGGTTCATGTATTCGTGATTGGTGTCAAGTACTCATCATCGTTGCGACATCTTTCTCAATTCTTCAAACAACAAATGCTTCGCCGCGATTGACCCAGAATCCGCCACAAGATCCGCCGCCCTGCCCAAAGTTTGAAATTCTTTGTGATGGCTTGATGAGTGAATCACCAGAAGAAACCATCGAACCACTCTGTGAATGTGGACCTGGATATTGGTTCACCACACTCCGTAAGCCTGAACTCAATCCAACAACTCCCATTCATGCATCTTGGGCAGGATCGCAGGATTTCGTAGGGTGGCAAACGAGTTGCGAACGCATTGCAATGAACGGGAGTGCCACGGCGAACGTTTCGATTTCTGGGACAAGTTCATTTTGGCACGCAGGGAGCAGATCTGTCACGCAAATGTCGCAATACACAGGTGGATGGAAGGAAGCCTGGACTGGCACATTTCCTGCATGTGCTCGATCCATTCTCATTTCAGCTGTTGGCAGCGGAGGATTAGGGATCAGCGATAGTTGTGCAGCAAGATTGGGATGCAGTGCATCATCAAATGCCTCTGCTGGAGGAATGGCTACAAGTCGCGGCAGAGCAAGCGCGACACTCTCAAATCTTCAAATCCATGGAACGGTCTCATACGACCATGTGACGCAGCTTTCAAAGATTGACGGCAATTTCGGCGCAGATGTCGCATATTCAAATTCAACTTTCAACGGAACGTTTTCTTCCAACTCAAGTTGGACAGTCAACGGTCAAGGTTCGGCAACGGGATCGATGTCTTTTACAGTCTTGCCAGATCGAACATATTGCGCACTGACAAATCTGCCAATCGCAGCGAATTGGACTGGAACTGTGGTGGCGACAACTGCTGTCACAGTCGACGATAACGGGTCTGCTGCAGGCTCAGCTGGAGCAACTCTCACGCTGAGCGTGAATTGAAAGCAGCTCAATTCCAATCGCGAATTGCGATATTCGCAATGTGCGTCGCCTGCGTGGGGCACGCGGCGCAGATGTGTGCTTCGGCGCAAGAGGCTTCGGCGCAGATAGTTTCGGGAGAAGGAGTGCGGGCAGATGCTCGCACTCCATTCTCGGGAGCATTCATAGATGTCATCAAAAACATGCAGGCAAACCTCGCAAAAGAAGATCACGCGA
>JBEELA010000155.1:0-4890 GCA_041168365.1 Planctomycetota bacterium | reverse complement strand
AGATTGAGAGAATGCCTGCCACCTGCAGCGGTGATCATCTCTGGAGTCCAATGTCCACCAACAAATGGTGGATCCATCCACTCTAAAAAAAGCACTTCAGGCCCTTCAATAAATGGATTCACATGATCGACTGCAGTCCACCATCCTTCGCGCATTTCAACCATCGCACGCTCGGCTTTCTGTGGTCGACCAATCGCCTCACCGACTTTCAAGCAATCATCAAGCACATCCCAAATCGATTTGGGGTCAAGGCTGATGATGGTTGGCGATGGAATCATTTTTGCTGCGACTGCGCGAACAGTTTCGAGATCAATCGAACAGACGTCGCACAAATCTTGAGTCAGAATCACATCAGGTCGAAGGTTGCGCAGTGCGTCTGTATCGAGGGTGTATAAAGATTGATTTGCAGATTTTCCTGCACCAAGCGCTTCACGAACAGCTTGATCAATCTCAGCGCTCGCGCCAATTCCAGTTGGTGACGGCGTGCGCTGTCCAGTCAGCACCGGACGATCTTTGATTTGCGGCGGCCAGTCGCATTCGTGACTTCGGCCAACTAAAAGATCTTCACCGCCGATTCGGCAGAGAATTTCAGTGGCGCTCGGAAGCAGGCTGACGACTCGCATGGGCAAGAACCATAGCGTGGACAGTGAATTCGCGCAGAATTGACTTGTGATCAATCTCGGAAATTGATTTTGCGTTTGGCCACACTTGTGTCACAATTGACTCTGAATGCTTGCGCTACGCCATAAAACAACAGCATGTCTTTTGTCGCTTGTAATCGCCTCAAGCGTCGCCGCAGCAATCATTCACACCACGGCGAATCCATTTGGCGGCTTCTTTGGTTTGTGGGGTCCCGATGTTTCCAATCAGCAATCCGTTGGTGCTCGGTTCAGCCCGAATTCTGATTACACACTGACCCAAGTCAAGATTTGGTTTATGAACAATAGTGATTCGGTTCGCCCCGCCGTGAAGGTCACGCTGCGCACCGATCAAACCTCTGGAAGTGTGAGCATTCCAAGCAACACAATTTTGGCTGAATGGAACATCAACATCCAAGCGCTTGGTTGGAATCCCGTGCAGGAAATTTTTGTTTCAACTGGTGGTGTTGGTTTGCATGCGGGCCAGAAATATTGGATCGTCGCACAATCAAACAGTTCCAGCGGAGCGAATGCGGTATGGAATTATGCTTCGGTCGGCAACACATTCAGTGCAACGACATTGCAGAATGGAACGACTTGGCAACCTGGAGGAAGCGGCGCGGCGCTGACGCTGACTGTCGAAGGTAATTCTGGACTTCCAATTCCAGCGGACATCAACCATGATGGTCTGGTCAACGGTAACGATCTTGCTGCGATGTTGAGTGCGTGGGGGACATGCGCAAATTGTTCCGCAGATATCAATCAAGATGGTCAGGTTGAAGGCTTTGATCTTGCAACATTGTTGTCTGCGTGGACGGGTTGAAGCGCAGGCAATCGAACGTCAGATGAACTGGGGATCCTAGATTCGAACTAGGACAAACTGAGTCAGAGTCAGTTGTGCTACCGTTACACCAATCCCCAAAGTGACTGGCTTTGAATAATACCGAAGTCCTCTTCATTTCACACCTTCTTCCTTCGATGATCTCAATCCTCAATCATTGGTCCTGTCGCAGAACTTCGCCAATTTTGGCTGGAATTTGCATCCTATCCGCACTTGTTTTTGCTTCTGGATGCGTCTCGAAGCCCATCCAAATTCGCACACTTGATGCGGTTACGGGCGCACCAGTCGCCGATGTAGACATTCGTCAACACGGAGTGCGTTGGTTCAGTTTTTTTCCTAAGAAGGGAAAGGCTCCTAAGACAGATGCAAATGGACAGCTTGATCTCGTATTGAATTCTCGCTCGACATGCCTGGCGGTGTTGCGTCCTGGATATGTACCGACGCAAGTATCGATTGTGCCGGAGCCTGAGGGGCGACTGCCGAAATTGAAGCCAACTTTGCTTGTTGCTGATATCTCGCCAATCAACTGCGTCGAATTCGAATCGCTCGCAGATCTTGCAGTCGTCGAAGTTCGGTTGGCTCCAATCATTCAAGAAAAAGTCCGTATATCTGTTCGTGATGAACAGGGCGTGCCACTCGCAAATGTCGATGTCATTCTCGAGACTGGACTCTTTCTTCCCAAGGATGGAGTCGAAGAAGAATGGGGTCGCCCACCGATTGAGCGAATCGTCACTGACACTTCAGGAGTCGCAGTGGTGACCGTACACCTCGGACTGCGAAACTATATTTATGTACGGATGCTTGGTCGTGAAAGTCAGCGCATCGCATTCGAACGACTCGCCGATCGCAAGAACATCGATATCACCCTTCGATCGATCGCATCCAAGCCAGCGGTCATTCGCGTGATAGACGGCAAAAGCGGAGCACCGATCGCAGGCGCTGATGTGGAACTCGGCAAGCAATTCGACGGAATCCCCTGTGATCCAAATGGTTGGACGGTCAAAACGGACGTCAATGGCTGCACGCCACAAGTTTCAATACCAGATTTTTCGGAGTTGATCGTGACTGCATCCTCAGAAAAATATTTGATGCGACGGCGTGTATTGATTTGGGAGGCAGTTGATGCCAAGAGGCCGGTCGAGATCGAACTCGATCGCAAATAACCCATCTCAAGCCATCGGTGGGTGAATCGATCAATCGTTTATTCTCTCGGCCATGCGATCATTCAAGCCGAATCATTGGAATATTTTGATCGGTCTGATTCTCGGAGCGGTCGTGGGGATCGTCAGCCATGAAATTGCGGATCGATCGCAAGTTTTGAATGGTTGGTTGACCTTTATCACGGACACGATCGCATATCCGATTGGGCAGATTTTTCTACGCTTGCTTTTTATTGTGGTCGTGCCGTTGGTCTTCGCATCGCTTGCTGCAGGAGTTGCTCGACTTGGAGATCTTTCTAAATTGGGACGGATTGGGGGACGCGCTCTCACTTTCTTTCTGCTGACCACAACTTTCTCCGTGGTGATCGGTCTTGTTGCAATGAATCTTTTTCGACCAGGAACCGGTTTCAATCCTGAAACACGCGCCGAGTTAATGACAACATTCGAACAAGACTCGGCGAAGCTGGCCATAACGGCGTCGGCGCAGGAAGTTGAAACCACCATCATGCGCATCAATCAGATTCTTGACATGTTCTTGCCACGCAACATCATTGGCGCAATCACTCAGATGCAGATGTTGCCATTGATTGTCTTTGGAATTTTGTTTGGGGTTGCTCTGAGTTTGCAATCGCCTCAGCGTCGAGATGAGATGGCGTCATGGCTTGACACCATCTCGGATGCAATGGTCACCATCGTTGGATTTGCAATGCGCATAGCACCTTACGCTGTCTTTTGCCTGATTTTCGTGGTGACGAGTAAGTTTGGCGCACAGTTGCTAGTCAAACTCTCGTTCTATGTATTGATCGTGATCGGTTGCTATCTGATTCAGTTATTCATCCTGTATCCAATATTGCTGCGAACAATCGCCAAGCGAAATCCCATCGACTTTTTTCGCCGATCAATCCCGATAATGGTCACAGCATTTTCAACTTCATCGAGCAACGCAACATTGCCGACATCGATGCAAGTCAGTCAACGCGACTTGGGAATTCGTCCAACTGTGGCAGGATTCGTGTTGCCGCTTGGAGCAACGATCAATATGAATGGCACCGCACTCTTTGAAGGCTGCGTGGTTTTGTTCGTTGCACAAGTTTTCGGCATCGAACTTTCTATTGCCAAACAGGGGATCATTCTTCTGTTATGTGTGATCAGTTCGATTGGCGTTGCAGGGGTTCCGGGAGGATCGCTTCCTCTCTTGATGATTGTGATGGCTCAAGTCGGAGTTCCTCCAGCTGGAATTGCAATCGTGCTTGGTGTTGACAGATTGCTCGATATGGGCCGGACGGTTGTGAATGTCATGGGCGATATTGTCACGGCGGCATATGTTGAAAGCGCTGAGCAGCGCGAGGATATTCGCGCCGGTTTGCGCATCGATGGTCGCATGGACGAAGCAAAATAATTTTCTGTGAATTGCACCCTCGACTCAAAGGAACACTTTGCCTATTCTCTTGTGATGATCGGTAGTGCAACCAAACCTCTCGGATCTGAAGCGACGACCCACGGTATTCGTATTCAAGTTGTCCCGAGTTTCATGGACTCTCATTCGGATATAGAAAGAGGTCGTTTCATTTTTTCATATAAGATTCTTATGACCAACGAAGGTGCCGAGCGTGTTCGACTGGTCAGCCGCGCTTGGAAAATCGTTGATGCAGACGGAACGAATAATGAAGTCAACGGGCCAGGCGTTGTTGGCCAACACCCAGACTTGGCAGCCGGTGAAACGTTCGAGTATTCCAGTTTCTGTCCATTGCCCACAGCATGGGGAACGATGGAAGGACACTTTCTTTTCGAACGCGAAGACAAGTCAACATTCGAAGCGCAGGTCGCTCGTTTCTATTTCGCCGCTCCGACGACTTGAGCGAGCCTATTATCTGCGTTCTGCATTCGACGAAATCTTTTTTCAGCGGTATTCTCGTTTGTAATGCATTCTGGCGCTGAAGGTGAAACAAAAATTTTCAGAACGCAAGCGATTCAATCGGTGGGTGGACACAACCGACTCAATTCTCTCAGTCCAATGATCTCTCCTCAGATGTGGGTGCTTACGTCAGCACTTGGATTTCTTTTATTCGCGGTTGTGACTTGGGGATTCGTGGGGCGTATTCCTTTGACCGTGCAGGGCAGTGGAATTTTTGTGCGCGGAGAGCGATTGGATTCGGTGAATGCGCCATGTGAAGGACTGATTCGCAAGATGAATAAGCGCGCCGGAGATCAGGTCAAGGCAGGCGAATGCATCGCCACAATTTGTAAGAGC
>JBEELA010000154.1:0-13633 GCA_041168365.1 Planctomycetota bacterium | reverse complement strand
GTAAAGTCTTCGCCAATCTTCACAACTCCTGGACGATTTGGACCTTTCATTTCGATTGCAATTTCCGATGTGTCTGCGATGCGCAGAACATCCGTGATATATGCGGGATTAAATGCGATTTCGATTTCGGCACCTTCCCAAGAGATCGCTGGCAGATGCACTTCCGCGTCGCCCATTTCTGCAGCGCGCGAAGAAATTGTCAGTCCCTTGGCATTGAAAGAGAGTTTGACACCCTTGCTTTCTTCGTTAGTCAACAACGCTGCACGTTTGACAGCGGCGGCGAGTTCCGATGTGTCGAATGTTCCGCGGCGGTCGTGTTCCTTTGGAAGAACATCGTCAAATGGCGGGAAATTGCCTTCGATCAAGCTGGAGACAATGACCGCGGTTTCACCCACCTCGAAGCGAATCCGATTTCGATCGCGCGAAATTCGCACGCCCGAATCTGGATCATCAAGAAGTCGATTGAGCACATTGAGCGTCTTGGTTGGAATGATGCAGGTCGCATCGCCATCAGCTGGTCCCGAGCAATCGCCACGCACCATCGCAAGTCTGCGACCATCCGTGGCAACCATACGAAGCCGTCGTCCCTTGCGTTCCAGAAGGACGCCGTTGAAGGCATAACGCGTGTTGTCAGATGCAGTCGCAAAAACCGTACGGCTGATCATGCGACGAAGCGACCCAGCACTGACTTCAAATTCAGTTGGCGCATCGGTTTTATCACTTTCACCAGGAAATTCTCGTGGGTCATATCCATAGACTCGAAACTTCGCATCTTCGCCGCGGACAAGCGCAACATTCTTATCCATCTCAATCGTCAAAGTTGTGTCATCGCACGATCGCACGATTTGAGCAAGTTTGTCAGCTGGAATTAACGCGTCGCCATCTGTGTGGACTTCAACACTCGCAAGCACGAGCGAAAGTCGAATGTCTTGATCGGTTGCCCATAATCTCAGCGTGCCATCACGAGCAGAGAGCTTGACACACAGAAGCACTGGGACAGTGGTCCGAGACATGACCACGCTACTCGCCATCGTCAGCGAATCGACAAGAGCTGTGCGATCACAAACGATTTTCATAGATTCAGTTGCAGTTGTTGTCATAAGGTTCCTCTCACTGGAATATACCCGCCGCTCACAGTTGCGAACCGATGCCTATCCTTTCAGGGCAATGATTCACACGATTGTCCGAGCCATTCGAGAGTGCTATCCCGGCGTGGTCTTTGGGGGATATCTATTGGCATTCTTCGTCGCATTTGCGATGGTTTTCATGTTGCCGATCGGCGCGCTTGGTCTGGTCTTTCTGGCGCTGATGGCATTGATTCCAGTCGTTGCGATCTTGGGAATCGTTCGTGCAATCGAACGCCCGTTGGCATTAGAAAAGTTGCGCGCGGGTCGCTGTCCAGCATGTTCAGCGAAGTCGATCCAACCCCCATCAATTGCGAGTGAAAATTGTTATCAATGCGCCGCGTGCAACGAGCGTTTTTCAGCGCGTGGAGAAGATGTTGCTGCGCCCGAACCGATCGAAGTGGATTCGATCAACTTGTCCGACTCCGAATCAGTCAAGTCTTTGGAGTAGAGGGACGGTTGGTGCTTGCGGACTTCGCGTTGCCAGTTGGATGATTGAGAAGCTCTCGCACGACATGCGCAAGATCGCTGCGGCCAACGAAGACGCTGACTTCGCCCGCTGGCATCACTTCGATCAAGAGTGGACTGCCAACAGTCGCAATGGAAATGCCATGAATTGGCTTGCTTCCTGCAGTCAGAACGACGCGCACAAGATCACGCAGAATATGAAAATTCGCAGGAACAAAAAGCAGCGCATCGCGTGTGTTCAATTCGACCGTTGCGGCGCTGTCGATTGCCCGCCATTGTTCGTTGGTTGCCATTCCTTCGGCGACAGCTTCAAACAGTTGCCGCCAATGACCAACTGGAATCACATAGACCTGCGTGAGACGAAGTTTGTGAATGATTGCCTCGACCATATCGGCAAGATTTTTTCGATCGAGTTGAATGACATCGGACGGAAGTTTTTTCGCCATCGCATGATCGCTTGATGCGATATCGATGCATGAACTTTGTGGTCCTTCTGTCAGCGAGAGTCGAAGTTCACTTTCGCATTGAGTAGCCACCTCGGCACCAAAGGGCCGAAGCAATCGCCACGCATCTTCATAGGAGACAAATTCCACGATGAACTCTCTTAGGGGAATCTACCCTGAAACGCTCGGACGGTCTGTAGTATTCCAATTCATGAAAACCGTCCTCTTCATCTGCACCGGTAATACTTGCCGATCACCCATGGCAGAAGCGATTGCCCGATTTCAGATCGAAGCGGGGAAAGTGGGGGGAGAGATCGGGCGGATTTTCACGGTTTCTGCAGGGACTTCTGCTTCGGACGGGTCAGCGGTTTCATCGCAAGCCATCCATTCATTGAAGCGACTTGGAATTGATCACGATGGGCACAGCAAACGGCTGAATGCTGCGATGATTCGAGGAGCCGATCTGGTTTTTGGGATGACTGCGAGCCATGTCAATTCTGCGCGCAATTTGGTAACAGGCGAGAAGGAACACCTCGCAAAAATTCACCCACTCGATCCCGAAGGTGATATTGAAGATCCAATTGGATTGGGTGACACGTCGTACGATCGTCTGGCTGTGGAATTTATGAAACTCATCCCCAAGCGACTTGCAGAAACGCTGAAGCCATGAAGTGTGTTGCAATCGGAAGCGATCACCGCGGAACCGCAGTCGCACTTGCAATCGAACAGCAATTACGAATGGAAGGAATCACCGTCACGGTCCTTGGCGACACCACTGGTGCTCCATCTGATTATCCAGATATTGCGTGGAAGGTTGCTCAGGAAATCATTTTGCATCGTGCAGAACGTGGCATTCTGATTTGTGGAACAGGCATTGGTATGGCCATCGCCGCAAACAAAGTGAATGGCATTCGCGCGGCGCTTGCACTGGACGAATTGAGCGCGCAGCTATCGCGAACTCATAACGATGCGAATGTTCTTTGTCTCTCCGCAGATTTACTTGGCCAGACTTTGGTCAAGAGAATTGTCGATATTTGGATGCGATCAAATTATGAAGGTGGTCGACACGCTCGTCGCCTTGCCAAGATCGAGCGCATCGAAAACGGTGAAGATCCTAAAAGTTAAAGGGCTGTTTTCGATCAGGCTGTTCTAGATCAAGGGCTGTTCTAGATCAAGAACGCTGCTCCACCATATCAACCAAGAGTCGCACGCCCCATCCAGTTGGGCCACCGCCTGTGACTTCGTTTGCAGATTCTGCAGTTGCCATCGCAGCAATATCCAAATGAACCCACGGAATCTCTGGTTTGACGAAGTATGAAAGAAATGCAGCGCCCTGAATTGGATGCGCAGATCGCAGGGGATTGCTGTTGAGAATGTCAGCGTGTTGACTTCGCATAAATTCTTGATGCGCTGGCCAAAGCGGAAGTCTCCAAACAAGTTCCCCAGTTGAAGTGGCAGAATCTTCGACTTGCTTCGCCAAATTTGGCTGATTGCAGAAATACCCGGCGCAGAAATGTCCAAGCGCAACACCTACTCCACCAGTGAGAGTGGCGATATCCACGATTGCGCTTGGCTTCATTGTGTCGCAAGCCCAACTGAGAGCGTCGCCGAGAACAAGTCGACCTTCTGCATCCGTGTTGGTCACTTCAACGGTGATTCCGTTATGAAGCTTGATGATGTCGTCGGGGCGGTACGAGTCGTTGGAGACCATATTTTCTGCGACGGCCAAGATGCCCGTCACTCGCATCGGTACTTTGAGCGCGGCGATTGTTTGCATCGCACCCATGACTGCTGCGCCTCCGCACTTGTCATATTTCATTCCCTTCATGCCGTTGTTCACCTTCAGCGAATATCCACCCGTGTCATATGTCACGGTCTTGCCGACAAGCACCAAATGATCTGATTTATTGCGCGCAGAAATTTTGCGCGGAGTCCATTCGATGATGACGATGCAAGGCTTGATCGCGGAACCTTGTCCCACTGAAGTCAATCCGCCCATGCCAAGTTTGCGTGCTTGTGCATAGTCGATGACACGAACTTTCATTTTGCCATCGCGTGCAATCTTCTTACTTTCAGCTGCAATCCAAGCTGGATTCGCAATATTTGGTGGGGTTGCTCCAATGCGGCGCGCGGTGTTCACGCCATCGGCGATGACCAATCCGTGTGCGAAGCCATCACGCACTGCGGCGTCGTCAGCCCAGAGAGTCAACTGTCCTTTGCGCGCATCACGCTTGGTTGCTGTGCCGTCGAGCGCATCGAAGCGCCATGTGCCAAGCGATATTCCTTCTGCAAATGCGCCACCCATTGCGCGTTTTGCAGCGGTGTCGGATCCCCATGATGCACTGTTGTCAATTGCGATCGCACTGGACGAAATCTTGTCCAGCGCACGACCAACTTTCGCACCAACTGTTCGCATTCGATCAGCCGAGAATCCTTCAACAGGTCCAAGGCCAACAAGCATGTGCGTCGTTCCAACTGTAAAAGTCGCACCAGCTTCGGCCATGAATGTGCCTGCGCGCACAACGTTCTGACATCCATCATGAGCGCGCGCAGATTTGGGCCAACGCGGTGATTTGTCCTGTGTTTCGGAGTGGATTGGAACGAGAATCAGACCTTGCGCCTTCGACGAAAGTGAAATATTTTTATACATGGGTGTTGCATCGTAATGTCTATCCTCTGAGGATGGAGTTTTGTTGAATGGATAGTTGGTCGGTCGTCATCATCGGCGGAGGTCACGCAGGCGCTGAAGCCGCGTGGGCCGCTTCAAGCGCACTTGCAGCAGCAGGTGCGAAAGGCGCGAGCGTTTTGATGATCACGATGGATCCCGCGATGGTGGGAGCAATGAGTTGCAATCCTGCAATTGGCGGACTTGCCAAAGGACAGATGGTTCGTGAGATTGATGCGCTTGGTGGAATCATGGGACGTGCAACCGACGCAACTGGAATTCTTTTTCGTGTCTTAAATGCGACTAAAGGCGCAGCAGTGCGCGGGCCTCGCGCACAGTGTGATCGACATCACTATCAAGCGGAAGTTCAGCGCTTGATTGCAACGCGCAGTCGAGCGGAAGTTCCCATCGTGATGATTCAAGGAGTCGTCGAATCATTCGAGGATCAAGCGGGAACTCTTCGTGCAGTTCGACTTGCCGCAGGAGCGCAAGTGGTCGAGGTTGATGAATCGTCGGCGGCATTCAATGCGAATGCGATCGAGCGAATGTGGCAAGGTGAGCGCGGTTCATCCGTTGCGCCGCGTATGCCGTTTGGAATTGGCGCATCCAGAAAACCTTTGGCACTCGCGCAATCACAAGCGTCTTCCATCGCAGGTGTCAGCATCGATGCAGATGGACGCATTCGAATCGAATCGCGCGCGACGGTGTTGACGACCGGAACTTTCATGCGTGCGTTGATGCATACTGGCGAATCACAAACAGAAGGTGGTCGCGTTGGAGAAGGAACTGCAGTTGGCATTTCTGCTGCGCTGAAACAACTTGGCTTTGAACTTGGACGACAAAAAACTGGCACGCCGCCACGATTGCAGCGAAGTTCGATTGACTGGGAATCGTTGACGCCGCAGTGGGGCGATGATCCGGCATTGCCATTCAGCGCACTTTCTCCGCAGATATTGCCCGCAGGAAGATTTCCAGGACTTCCTCAAGTCGAGTGCCGCGAGACGCACACGACTGCGGAGATTCATGCGCTAGTCACCAAGAATTTGCACCGCGCGCCGATGTATGCAGGTGCAATGGAGGCGGAGAGTGGTCCCAGATATTGCCCAAGTCTTGAAGACAAAGTTGTTCGTTTCGCGCAGCGTGATTCGCATCATGTTTTCTTGGAACCAGAATCTCTTGCAACCGACGACATTTATTGCAATGGCATTTCGACTTCTCTGCCTGCAGAAATCCAGGCGCTCATCATTCGGGGCATTCCAGGATGCGAACAAGCGATTGCAAAGCGGTGGGGATACGCCGTCGAATATGACATGGTGTGGCCACATCAGATTGATGCAACGGGTGAGACGAAGCGAGTGCGCGGACTTTTCTTGGCTGGACAAATCAACGGCACGAGCGGTTATGAAGAAGCTGCGTCACAGGGACTTGTTGCGGGGTTGAACGCTGCGCGCGTTGCGCTTGGTTTGGATCAACTTCGACTTGGTCGCGATCAGGCATACATCGGTGTCTTGATGGATGACCTTGTCACGCGTCAGCCGCGCGAGCCATATCGAATGTTTACGAGTCGCGCGGAGCATCGCTTGCTCTTGCGAGCGGACAACGCAGAAGATCGGCTGACTGACTTTGGCGTTGTTGCAGGTTTGGTATGTGCGCATCGTGCCAACAAAGCTCTGGCGTACAAGGATTCTCTCGCCGCACTTCGAATGCGATTGGCGCGCACCACTGCGCCGATCATCTTTGGAAGTGGCAAGAAACTTTCGGATGTTGCGCGGCGACCAGAGATCACGCCTGTTGCGCTTGCTGATTTGACGAATTTGTTGGTGAATGTGGGGAAAAGCGAGCCATATGTGGCGGATGTTTCGCTGGTCGAGCGCGCGATCACGGATATTCGATATGAGTGCTATCTCGTGCGCCAACATTCGGAATTGAAGCGTGCGCTTGCCAGCGAAAATGCGCTGATTCCCAGCGAATTGGACATCAAATCGGTGCCGGGACTCTGCGCGGAAGCGGTCGAAGTTCTCCACCGATTTCGGCCAGCCACGCTGGGTCAGGCATCGCGACTTTCTGGGATTTCGCCTTCGGATATCTCGATTCTCGAGGTCACCCTGCGCCGTCGTCGCAAGAGTGGAAACCTTCCAACGACTTGCTAGACTGCGTTTTCGTTTCGTAGCCGCTGTAGCTCAATTGGTAGAGCACATGATTTGTAATCTTGAGGTTGTCGGTTCAAGTCCGATCGGCGGCTTTGTTTGATGGACTGCAAAGAATCTCTTGGTGTGTCCAGTATGAAATTGCGAACACAAATAAAATTGGCAGCAGTCCTCATTGCCGTCGCCACAACAGTGGGGGCTACATTTTTGGGATATTGGACGATCAATATTATTGTTAAGCAAAGGCTTCAGGCAAATGCGATGTCATTGGCCTCCGCAGTCGCCGCATCGATCGATCCGCAGATGTTGGTGTCGATCCGAATTGAGATGGATGAGAAGGCTCCTCAGTATGCAAAGTTGGAAACTCTCATTCAAGAGTTGACCGCTGCAAACCAAAATGGAGACTTCCCCATTCGCTTCGTCTATCTGTTGATGCCGACCACCAAAGGCGCAAAATCTGGTTGGGATTTCGCTGTGGATCCCGATCCACGAACGATCCCCGAATGGATAGGACCTGGAACGCCTTACAACACGACTCTGATCAATGGCAATCCAATGCAGGTTATTCCAAAGACGACATCGGGATTAATTATAACGGATGAGTGGGGCGAATGGCTCTCTGGATTCGCTCCAATTCGAACGAAAGACGGCACAGTTGTTGGTTTGGTTGGAGCGGACATTCCTTACATCAATATCGTTCACTTTTTAGATATTGTTTTCTGGGTTGCGATCGGATTTTCTAGCGTTGTCTCTTTGCTGTCATATAAGGCAGTCAGTATCGCTATCGATAAAATTTTGAAGCCGCTCACAAATGTTCGTGGATTCATTCACGATATCGGGTTGGGGAAGTTTTCAGAACGATTGAATTTGTCAATGAAGGGTGAGTTTGCTGTTGTTGTTGGCGAGTTGAATGAAATGGCTTCCAAACTTGACCGTCAAAAAGACGAATTGTCAGCAATCACGGCAATCAGTGAGGACTTGAACTTCATCCAAGACATTGACATATTGATGGAGTCCATCCTTCAAAAAGCCCGCAAATTGATTGGTTGCGATGCGGGCAGCGTGTACTTGCAAGAAGGTGGTTCGTTGAGGCTGAAGTATGTGCAGAACGACTCACTGGATATGAAGAACGATCGCAAAGGTTCTGCAATCAAATTTTCTCCAATTTCAATTAGTGAGGAAAGTATTGCTGGCTATGTTGCAAAGACTGGCAAGATTTTAAATATCCCAGATGCATATGACATTGCATCAAACAGTCCATTTCGTTTCAATCAAAGTTTTGACTCAATTTCTGGCTATCGAACAAAGGCAATGCTGACAGTTCCGCTTCGAACTTCTGCGGGGAAGATTGTTGGAGTTCTGCAGTTGATCAATCCAATTGACAACGAGGGCCTGCCGCGCATCTTTAGAGAAGACGATGAAAAGATGATCGGGCATTTCGAATCCGCAGCGACAGTCGCACTCGAGCGCGCCGCTTTGACTCGTTCGCTCATCAATCGAATGATCAAGATGGCAGAACTTCGCGACCCAAGCGAAACAGCAGTTCATTGCGATCGAGTCGCGGGGTATTCGGTCATCCTGTATCAGGGATGGGCAAAGCGACATGGAATTCAAGGTCTTGACATGGAACGCGAGCGCGACGTGCTGCGGATCGCAGCGAGATTGCATGACGTTGGGAAAGTTGGAATTTCAGACGTGATCTTGAAAAAGCCAGGTCGGTTGACTGCTGAAGAATATTCGGTGATGAAGGAACACACGGTGTTTGGAGCGCGCCTCTTTGGTGGAAAAGAAAGTGCCTTGGATCGAGCGGCAATCGACGTCACACTGCACCATCACGAAAGGTGGGATGGTGGGGGATATCCAGGGGATCGCGACGGCGAAATCACGTCGGATTCGGTTGATGCTCCCCCCTCGTCAGGTATTAGTTTAAAGGGAGAAGACATTCCACTCTTCGCACGCATTGTGTCTGTCGCTGATGTATTTGATGCGCTCAGTTCGAAGCGTATGTATAAAGAAGCGTGGCCTGAAGATCGGGTGTTGGCCGAGATGAAGGTCAATGCGGGCAAGCAGTTCGATCCAGAACTGATCGAGATCATGCTTGAAAACGTCGAAATGTTTCGAGCTATTCACGAGAAATATAATTCGAGCGAAACAACGAATAAGTCGGATTTCTAAGAAGAATGTGTAAAAGGTTTCTTTTAAGTTTTTCTTGACACTGTGCACAAAAGTCGTAGACTCGATTTGGGGTCAAGACAAATGACAATTGAAAAAATATTTCTGGGTTGGTGTGAAGGCAAAGGCCCCGCGGCAGTCGCTGCTCGAACGATGCTTGAAAGTGCGCCGACTGCCGCTGATGGTGCCGCGGACCTTTCTTCGTTGATGATTGTTGTCAGTAGTGGTCGCATCATGCGACATCTGCGCTATGAACTCTTGACTCAGGCGCGCACTCGACGCGTTGCGCTGATCCCGCCGCAGATGTGCACGATTGAAACGCTGGGTTCTCGTACGCTGGGTTTTCCTCATTTGGGCGCAAGTATTTTGCAAGAGTGCGTCAGTTCTTCGGATTGGTTGGTCGCACTCGAACAAGCCCTTGGAGAACTTTCGCAAGATGCCGCGGAGTTGCTTGCGCCGCGAGGTCTTCCGCAGAATCCAAAGTCTCGGATCACACTGGTGCAGCAACTGCAGAAGATTATTGATCAGGCGACGAGTGCGAATCGTTCGCCCGGAGAAATTGCAATGTTGCCGATCGTCGAGGATTCTGCGAGCGCGCAGCGGCGGTGGAAGTCGCTGCAAGAACTTGTGGATATTGCGCAGGGCAAAGTGCAGGCGATCGGTGATCGTCGACCGCTTTGTGCTCTGGATTGGAATCGTCGATTGGTTGAGAATGGCGTCGTTGCAAGTGACTCATCAAAAATCTCGCACGTGATCTTGCTGGGCGTGCTCGATGCAACTCCGCTGACTCGCGCAGTGATCGCTCGTTTGGAATCGCAGGGAGTTTCTCTTGCTGCGTGGATCATCGCTGCCGAAGATCATGCGAAGAGTGACGATGCAGAAAAAACTTGGTTTGATGAAATCGGATGTGTTCGACGCGGCGCTTTACGGCAGGGGCCAGAACTTCACGATGATCAGATTGAGCCTGCAGATGGCCCCGAAGATCAATGCGAAGCAGCGGTGGCGAGGTATGCGATGATTTCTCAGCAGGTCTCTCCTGATTCTCCAGATCCGGGGTCGATCGTCATCATCAACGGCGACCCCGAACTCAATGCGGTGCTTGGTCGAACGATCGAAGCGCATGGACGTTCGATCCATGTTGGTCGTGGAAAATCTTTTTCTCAAACGCTCGCGGGGAAATTGCTTGGCGCATTGTCCTCGGTGAATGCGTCGCCTCATCCCGATTCTCTCGCGGCATTTATTGAGCATCCATGCGTGACACATTGCGCACTACGAAATGGAGCGACATTCGATCTTGTCAGTGAATTGGACTCGGCGCGTGTTCGTTCGTTGGTGAATGATTTCGAGCATCTCGAATCTCTTGGCAACGACTTTCGTGAAGCAAAGGGTTCAGCACTGATGAGTCAGCTGCGCACTCTCTTTGGAAGATTCATTCCACAAACTATGGGCGTGAAAGTTTCTGGCAGTTGGGCGGAGTTGACAAATGAACTTGTGCGCATCATTCGCCGAAATATGCAAGGGACAATCGGAGATCCTGCGCAGGAAGCTGCATGTGATGCGATGGATCATGTTGCGCGGCAAATCGCAGCGGGGGTGTGGGCCGATCAACCAACGACAGTCGGCGCAGCTGTGGCGTTCCTCGACAGCATGCTGCGCGATGTCGATGTGCCAATTGCGCCCAATGGATTTGAAGTCGAAGTCATTGGTTGGCTCGATTCTCTTTTCGATCCATCGTCTTCAATGATTCTTATGGGTATTCGCGAAGGGACTATTCCTAGCACGCCAATCCCCGATGGTTGGTTGAACGATTCGTTGCGCAAAGAACTTGGATTGGCTGATCGTTCGCAGCGACTTGCGCGCGATGCATATGTCTTGCACGCAATCGCAGCACGTACCAAGCAACTTGTGATTCTTTCTGGGCTCACAAATGCTGATGGTGAACCTGGCATTCCAAGTCGGCTGCTCTTTCCAGGTCAAGGTGCTCAGCAAGCACAGCGAGTCCGCCGATTATTCGATCAAGGTGCGGGAAGTCGCCTTCGCCCACAAGCGATTGCAAATTCAAAAGTAAGCAAGTTTTTTGAAAAACCTGTTTCCGAAAATTATATTCATCTGCCGCTTCCAGAAAAAACATCAGTGACAGGTTTCAAGGCGTATATCGAATCGCCATACGGATACTGGCTTGAAAATGTCTTGGACCTTCGCAATTCGTGCGCTGGTGTTGGCTCTGGCATATTGTCGCTCGATCCACTGCAATTTGGAACGCTTTTGCATGAAACTCTTGCGCAATTGATCGATCCAAAGGTTAAGGATTGCGAAGATCCGAAAATACTTCAGGAATTTCTTTCGCAGTGGATTCGCGCCAAGGTTGCGCAGCGATATGGAAAGCATCCCAAGGCAGGAATCATTCTGCAGGTCGATCTTGCGATCGAACGGATTGGAAGTGCGATCGAATGGCATCTGGCGGATCGCGCAAAGGGTTGGATCTTGCAAGCAACGGAATGGATTTTTCCAAAGGATATGCATATAGATGTTGATGGCGTGCCGCACGGAATCAGTGGTCGCATTGATCGCATTGATCGCCATCAAACCACAGGAGAATGGAGAATCATAGACTATAAAAGTGGGGACAACGAAGCAGATCCAAACACCGCGACGCAGAAGAAGGGCGAATTGCTTGATCTGCAATTGCCGCTCTATCGCAACCTCGCTCCACAGCACTATCCAGGAATGAGCGGTGCAGTGCCGACTGTTGGATATGTCGCGCTTCCTGCCGCGCCAGAGACCGCATCTTTTCTGCCACTCGCACTTGAAACCAATTGGGATGCGATCGCGCTTGAAAAGGCGCAGGACATCATCCGAAAAATTCGCAACCGAGAGTTTGGGAGTGCAGATGATTTCAGCACGCGTGATGATGGATATGCGCGGCTCTTACGCCAAGTCTGCTTTACTCCAGCCGGTGATATAGAAGAAACGCCTGAAGATGGAGCAGGATCATGAGCCACCGCATGAGGGCCAACATGAGTCCTTTGCAATCATTGCAGATCACGCGAGTGCTCGCGAATGCAGGCAGCGGCAAGACACATAAACTTTCTGCAGATTTTCTGCGTGTTGCGCACAGTGGATTGGTCGAAGGCGACCCAGCGCGTGTCGAGTCCATTCTCGCCACGACATTTACGCGAGCTTCTGCGCGTGACATTCGAAACAAAGTTCTGCTGCGTGTTGCGGATGCTGTCATCAATCCAAAGGGTCGAGAGGAACTTGCGGAATCTATTTTCGGCAGCAAAGCACGTGCAAGCGAAGTGAAATGCGAAGAATTGCTCGACGTGCTTGTGCAGCGTTTGGATCGATTAGAGATTCGCACAATTGACGGTTTTTTCAGTCGTCTTGCTTCTGCGTATTCGCTCGAACTTGGTTTATCTCCTGGCACAACTCCAATCGATGATTCACAGATTGAGAAGATTCATATGGAAGCTCTTGCGCGCATTATTGAAGCAAATCCACATGATGCGCGTCGCCTCTTGCAAATCACCACCATGGGCAAAGGCAAACGCGATTTGGCGGCTCAGTTGCTTGAAGGAATGGGGAAGTTGCTGGAGATTTGGCGTGATAGTCAGTCGGATGATGAATCTCAGAATCCTCCCAAAGCGTGGGTTCGACCTGATGAAGTCAAGGGAATGAATATTTCCGTAGCGCGTAAAGCATTCAAGGCCATCGCGGGTTTGGTTGGCGGCGCGACTGGCCGCAACCGAACCGAATTTGAAAGAGTGAGCAATCAAGGCGATGCGATTCTGAAGTCGATTGACGATGGTCGGTGCGACATCAAATCGCTTGAGCAACTTGTATCGAAAGGGATTCCATGCAAATTGATCGAAGGCGACCCGAGTTTTTATAGCAAGCCCATTGACCCTTCTGCATTACCGCATTTTAAAGACGTTGTTGAATGGGCTCGGGGAGTGATCACAGAAACTGCGTTGCGATCGAGCATTGCCCGATGCGATTTAGCGCGCAAGCTGGATGAAGAAGTAAGCAACTTGCTCTTCCAAGCGGGCGCTTGCACATTTGATTCGATCACGCGCTCTGTCAGCAGCAGTCTGGCGAAGGACACGCTTGGCGACATGCTCTATCGTTTGGATGGACGCATCGATCATTTGCTGCTGGACGAGTTTCAGGACACCAGTCTTGCGCAGTGGCGGGCGTTGCAACCGCTGGCGCAATCCATAGCATCTGGCGGCGAAAATGCGCGCTCCATTCTTGCAGTTGGCGATGCGAAGCAATCTATTTATGGATGGCGCAATGGCGATCCGCGTCTGCTGCGTGGTCTGCCTGCATTGTTGAATGAAAGTGGCGAGGCAGATGTTGCCGATGAAACGCTTGCAACAAGTTGGCGCAGCGCGCCGATTGTTTTGCAGACTGTGGATTGCGTCTTTCGATCTCTCTTGCGTGCGGATCATCCAGCGCAAGACCAACATGACGAAAACTACAACAAGAATTTTCTTAAAGCGATTGAAAAGTGGATGGACAAATATGCGGATCACACCGCCGCGCCAAAGAACGCCACGCTGACTGGTTGCGTTCAATTTGTTGAGAACGAAAAGGGTCTGCATCTCGCTGCTG
>JBEELA010000153.1:0-2638 GCA_041168365.1 Planctomycetota bacterium | reverse complement strand
GCGAAGCCCGAAGATCCAATGATGCTTTGGCCCGCGGACCGAGCTTTGATTCTCGCCTTTGTCACTTTCGTCGCGATGATCGCAAGTTGCATGATCAGCGGTCTTTCTGGAGCGTTCATTCCCTTGGTCTTGAAGCGACTTGGCGCAGATCCCTGTACCGCATCAAGTATTTTCTTGACAACAGCGACCGATGTAGCAAGCATGGGAGTTTTCTTGGGGCTTGCAACGTAGTTGGTTCATTAAATTCAAAAAGAAAAACTACAAAAATAGAAAAAGGTCGAAGCGCTGCGCTCCGACCTTTATATTCATCCTAGAAAAGTGATTCTAGAATCGAGACTTCGAATCAAGTCGTCGATGTTCGCTTCGTGAAGACTGCAACAATCACGAGCAGGGCAATCAGGCCCACAAATCCGCCGCCACCGAGTTGGCCAACAAACTTCATCAGATTGTCGGTGATCCCACCAAAGAATCCAACATTATTTGAGCCGAAGATGATCTGCACAAGGACGCCGAGTCCGATGAAAAGAAGCATGATGTCCATAAGTTCACGTGCCCAACCTTTGACCCAAGTAAATGCCTGCATTTGATAGCTCCTGTTTGACTCTGATCATTGGGAACATTGCACAATGCAATGCTGCCAATGTTGTTATCGGCAAAATGAGCCTTTCTCCACATTTTTTGTTTGATTTACGTGCAAAGCCGCACAGAATCACAGAGCAGGTTTTTTCATAAAATGGCAGTTATTTTGACAAAACCGTGATTTTCTCTTTGTCATCCTGCTCAATTCAGGGCATTTTATGATCGCATTCGAATTTAAGAAATCATTC
Organism: Planctomycetota bacterium; assembly: GCA_041168365.1. GTDB lineage: Bacteria > Planctomycetota > Phycisphaerae > Phycisphaerales > SM1A02 > F1-60-MAGs104. Next base: position 1,811 of record JBEELA010000153.1, on the reverse strand, counting down.
TTGCTGCAATCATGACGAGGCTCCAGATTCGACAATCTTGTTGGCAAATTGGGCAATAGATGATTTCGCATCGACTATTCGTTACGCATTCAAACTGATCGCAACTGCTTCTGCGATCTTGATGCCATCAATCGCAGCAGAGAGAATTCCGCCCGCGTAACCCGCGCCTTCACCAGCAGGGAAAAGTCCGTGGGTGTTGAGACTTTGCAAATCAAAATCACCGCGCGTGATGCGAATGGGTGAAGATGTTCGCGTCTCGACTGCAGTCAACACAGCGTCAGCAAGATCGAATCCTTTGACTTGCCGCGCAAATGCAGGAATCGCTTCGCGAATTGCAGCAACTGCATACTCTGGCAGAGACGTCGAGAGATCGCAGAGGTGAACCGACGGGGTATAAGAAGGTTGCACGGTGCCCAAAGCAGTCGACGGGCGACCTGCAAGAAAGTCGCCGACCAATTGACCTGGAGCTTTAAATCCACCGCCTCCAAGTTCGAACGCGCGCGATTCCCAGAAGCGTTGAAAAGTAATTCCAGCCAAACGACCTTCTGGATAATCCACTTCAGGCGTAATACCCACAACGATTCCAGCGTTTGCATTGCGTTCGTTGCGGGAGTATTGGCTCATTCCATTTGTCACGACTCGGCCGGGTTCAGACGCGGCAGCGACGACTGTTCCGCCGGGACACATGCAAAATGTATAAACAGATCGACCGTTCGTGCAGTGATGGACCAATTGATAATCCGCTGCTCCAAGCAGTGGGTTGGGAGATTTTTCGCCAAAGCGACATTCATTGATCAGTGACTGTGGATGCTCGATTCGAAAGCCGATTGAAAAAGGCTTCGCTTCGATGTGTATACCCCGCGCATCGAGCATCTCGAATGTATCGCGTGCGCTGTGTCCCACAGCGAGAATGACATGGTTTGCGGAAATGTGTTCGCCGCTTGCAAGCGTGACACCAGTGATACGGCCTCGTGTGGGATCAGCATCGTTTCGTTCGATCTTGATGTCATCCACTCGGCTTTGAAAACGGACTTCGCCGCCAAGTTCGATGATCTTCGCTCGCATTTTCTCCACGACGCCGACGAGACGAAATGTTCCGATGTGCGGTCGATTGACATAGAGGATTTCTTCTGGCGCGCCTGCTTGCACGAACTCATCGAGCACTTTCAATCTGTAGTGCTTTGGATCTTTGATTTGGCTATAAAGCTTTCCGTCGGAGAAAGTTCCTGCACCGCCTTCACCAAATTGCGTATTCGATTCTGGATCAAGAGTGCCATCTTCCCACATACGAAAAGTATCTTTCGTTCGCTCACGCATAGATTTTCCGCGCTCGAGAATAATTGGGCGAAAACCAGATTGCGCCAAGATGAGAGCCGCAAAAAGTCCCGATGGACCCATGCCGATCACAAGTGGTCGGTTCGATTGCGTGGGAGATGCCTTCGCTACAAATTTATAACTCGTATCTGGAGCTTGACTGATGCGGCGATCGCCCTTCACACGCGCAAGCAATGCCGATTGATTGCGAACTTCAACATTGATCGTGTACACGAAGAGCATCGCATCTCGCTTGCGTGCGTCGATCGAGCGACGGAAAATGTGAAAGCGAACAAGATCCTCGGAAGGAATCCCAAGTCGATTGATAATCGCACGACGCAGTGCGCCTTCAGGATGTTCAAGGGGAAGTCGAAGTTCGTTGAGTCGCAGCATTTTGTTTCCCTTCCAAGGAGAGATCTGGTGAGCCCTCCAATGTAGTGGGAGGAGCGATGTGGGGTACTTCGCCCAAGAACACACGGTGCCCCTCGCCAAAGAAC
>JBEELA010000152.1:0-2946 GCA_041168365.1 Planctomycetota bacterium | reverse complement strand
CGTTCTGGGCAACGAAGTCACACTTCAGTCGGTCAAGCGATTTGAATCTCGCCAAGCGGGCGTTAATAATCCGCAGTTGATCGTGTCATTCAATCCGCCAGCAGCCAATCCAGCGGATCTGAATAATGACGGCGTTGTCAATGGAATCGATCTTGCGATTTTGCTTGGCGCTTGGAATTCAAGCAATTCGATAGCGGACATCAATCGAAATGGCTTTGTTGATGGCACCGATCTGACGGCTCTGCTTGCATCGTGGTAAAACACTTCTTGTGCAAGATAAAACGGCTTTGATCGAAGCGATCGGGCTTCGTAAAAATTTTGGTTCGCTTGAAGCAGTGTGCGGGATTGATCTTTCCGTCGCGCGCGGCGAAGTGCTTGGTTTTCTAGGACCAAATGGCGCTGGCAAATCAACCACAATGCGAATGCTGACTGGTTTTCTTCAAGCCGATTCAGGATCAATCAAGATCGCTGGAATCGATTTGGCTCTCGACCCGCTTGGCGCAAAGCGCAACTTTGGATATTTGCCAGAAGGAGCGCCGGCATACTCCGAAATGCGTGTCGAAGATTTTCTTGCATTCTCCGCGCGTGCTCGGGGATATCGAGGCAAGGAAATTGCGGCGCGTGTGGATCGTGCCATAGAGCGCGTGCATCTCCAGCCTTGTCGTGGTCAGCGCATCGAAACTCTTTCCAAGGGTTACAAGCGACGCACGGGAATCGCGCAGGCTCTCTTGCATGATCCGCCAGTCTTGATTTTGGATGAACCGACCGATGGTCTCGATCCCAATCAGAAATTCGAAGTGCGTCAACTTGTGCGCGACCTCGGCAAAGATCGTGCGATCATTCTTTCGACCCATATCTTGGAAGAAGTGGAAGCGGTTTGCACGCGCGCAGTGATTATCAATCGTGGCATGATGGTCTTTGATGGGACGCCAAAGGAACTTGACAGCCGTGTTCCTGTAGGAATCAGTCAGAACCGTCTCGATCATATTTTTCGCACACTCACTTCTGCCAAGACCACTTCGGGAAGTCAGCAATTTCGCAAGGCGAAAAGATGAGCGAAGGTCCTCCACCAACCCCATCCGCATTCGCACGCACATCGAGCGTTTTTCGCCGTGAATTCGTTGCATATTTCTCGACCCCACTTGCCGCGGTCTTTCTGGTGATGTTCGTCGCAATGGCGGCACTCTTGACTTTTCAAGTGGGCGGACTCTATGTGCGCGGTCAAGCAGATCTGCGTTCGTTCTTTCAGTGGCAGCCGTGGCTTGGACTTTTCTTTATGCCCGCACTTGGCATGCGCCTTTGGGCTGACGAACGCCGCAGTGGATCGATTGAACTCTTGATGACTCTTCCGCTGACCACACGCGATATGGTTCTTGGAAAGTTTCTTGCTGCATGGGCGTTTGCTTGTGTGTCGCTCGCATTGACGATTCCACTTTGGATCACGATTTCTTGGCTTGGAACGCCAGATCACGGTGTGATTTTTGCGGGATACATCGCATCTGCATTGCTCTTCGCAACAATGCTTTCTGTCAGTGCGTGTCTTTCTGCTTGCACACGTAACTCGGTGGTTGCATTTGTGCTTGGTGTCGCAGCATGTTTCATTTTGTTGTTCACCGGATTGCCAGTCGTGTTGGATTTCTTCGCACAATGGGCCCCGAAGGCGGTGATCGAAGCGGTCGCGGCGATGAGCGCCATGGTTCACTTCAACGCACTCATTCGTGGAGTCTTCGATCTGCGTGATCTGCTCTATCCCGTTTCGGTGGTCATTGCATTTCTGTGGATCAATGCGCGCCTTCTTGATTGGAGGGGATCTCGATGAATTCGCCCAAAAACAAAGCCAGTGGAATCGGCGCAATCTTGCTGATTCTGGCTGGGTTGATCGCACTCAATGCAGCAGCGGCATTTGGTTTGATTGGATGGAGAGTGGATTTCACCAAGGAAGGTCTTTACAGTTTTTCCAATGGAACTCGTGCAATTCTGAAGACTCTCGACGAACCTGTGCGACTGGATTTTTATGTCTCAAGAGAATCGATTGCTGACATTCCAGAACTTCGTGCGCACGCTCAGCGCGTAGAGGAATATCTGGAAGAACTTGTTGACCTCTCTGCGGGCTCGTTGGAAATTCGCGTCATCAATCCGCAACCCTTCAGCGAAAGCGAAGATGATGCACGCGCCGCTGGTCTGGTGGTGACGCCTGTCAATAACAGCGGAGCAACAGCGATCTTGGGCGTGGTTGCAGTCGGACCGACTGGTCGAACGAAATCGATTCCTATCTTTGCACCTGAGAGAGATTCATTCATCGAGTATGAAGTCTCGAAGGCCATCGCAACGGTCGGGCGAACTTCCAAACCGAAAGTTGGATTGCTTTCTTGCATGCCACTTCAACCTGCCCGCATGATGCAGAATGGTTCGCCCGCTCCTGCTGGTCCGCGCCCATTCGTAATCGAGCAAATGCGCGAGCTCTTTGATCTTGTTGAAATCCCGGTGGATGCCGCGGCGCTTCCACAAGGTATCGATGCACTTCTGTTGGTGCAGCCGCGCAAGCTGTCCGAGTCAATGCTTCGATCGATTGATGCGTGGGCAGTGAGCGGTCATCCATTGTTGGTCCTCGCAGACCCATTTGCTGAAACAGATACGCACCCAGATTCGCGTGAAATGGGCATGAAAGTCTCGGCAACAACTTATGATTTTCCTCTGCTGCGTGCATGGGGCTTGGACATTCCACGTGATATGGCTGTTGGTGATTTGAATTACACCACGCGCATTCAGACGCCCATCGAGGGCGGAACGATGCGCGAGTTGAATTATCTCGCTTGGCTCAGCCTGACTCGTGATGCACTCAATCAATCTGATCCGCTTATGAGCGGCTTTGAAGCGATCAATTTTAAGAGTGTCGGTGAGATTCAGCGGGCGAAGAATGTTGATCCTGCGATTTCGCCGAAGATT
>JBEELA010000151.1:0-4842 GCA_041168365.1 Planctomycetota bacterium | reverse complement strand
GCGATTGTTGGATCTTTGCAATTCTTTTCTGCCAATACGACGAGCTGCTCAGCAAGCTCTGGATTCTTATCAGCGATTGACTCGGCATAGAGTTTGTCCAACAACGCAATATCTCCAGGAGCCAATTCCATCGCCTTTGCGCGAGCCAACTTCCCTGCGGCCGTTACTTCTGCGAGTTCGGCCGTGATAGCAGGCTTCGCCTCATCGCTTGCAGTTTGAAGACGCTGCTTCAAGCTGTCGCGCAAATTTGTAAGCGCCAATGCTAATGAAACAGCTTTTTCATTTTCTGATGCGAAAGTTCCGTCAGGCTTCGCTTGGTTGAGGAACGCATTGATACGAGCCAAAGCAGATGGAATCGTCGCAAGAATTTGCAACTGCTTCAGAGTCGGATCATTTGGGGAGTCCGCCAAATACTTCGCCACAGCATCCTGTGCTTCCTTTGTTTTTCCTAGAAAGAGCAACCACTGACACAAGGTCTGTTGGAGACGCGCGTCCTTTGGATAGGTGACTAGACCAACTCGAATTTGCTCCACAGCATCTTCTACCTGCCCTTCGTTTGCCGACAATTCGGCATCGCCAATAATCTTGATGACCTGATCGTTCAGATTGACTGCGCCATCGCCTGGTACTTTCTTCAATTCGGCCATGAATCTCAAACCCTCGGCATTCTCTGGCTCGCGTACCAGCAAATTTGAAATCGTACGCTTTGCATCCATCAAACGACCAAGCCTCGCTTCGATTCCTGCACGAATGAGATAAAACTGCCCCACCTGAGGATATTGTTCCAGAGCCTGAGATATCTTTGTAAGCGCAGCGCCCTGCTCTCCGCGTGCATTCAAACTGATGACCGAGAGGTAATACAGATCAGCAGCGACATCCTTCTGTTTTGCAAAAATCTCCTCAAGTTTTGTCACGGTTGTCAAATAGTCGCCGCGTGCAAAGGCAAGCTTTGCATCAAGGCGCAGCAGAGACAGTTCAGTGTCACGACCAGGAAGGATTTTAGAGAGTCGATCTCGAACGGCTTGAACTTTGGCTAAAGCGGCAGTTTTCTCTGTCGGAACCGTTGCACTTTCAAACCGTGAAAACTCGATACCGAATATCTCTTGAAGGGCATTCGATTTCACTTCATCTACGAATGCAGCCATCATCGAAACTTTGGGCGCTGGCATAACAAGCAAGCTTTCGAAAGTTGCTTGAGCTTTATCAAATTGCTCTGCAACCACCTGAAGTCTTCCAATTGCATTTATCTCGACTTGCGAATTCGGGTGCCGATCACAATAACTTTGTAATGACTCAATCGAACGTTGAAGGACAATGGGGTCATTCAACGAAGATGCGATTGTTGAGAGATCAACCAGTTTGTTCCCCACAAGCGTTGAGCATGTTCCAAACTCCAGGGATTCCCGGTTTCCGTCTTTCCATAGGAGAGGATCGAGAACAGCCAGAATAGATTTTGGCGTGGCGAGTGGATTTTGATTTCTCTTCTGCAAAAGAAGATATTGCAATTCTGAAAGACCAATATTGGAGCCGCTTGGAATATTTGCCTTTGCCTGAACGAGCAATTCGTTGAATTTGGCGTCGCGCTCTTTTGCTTCAGTCATTCGACTTGCCATTGTGAGACTCTGCACATCAAATGCGATCGCGCGAAGAAGACTTGCCCAAACATTTTCGTCTTGCGGAGATTTCTTCAAAAAGGTTTCTGCAGTTGTTTCCGCAGTCTCGCGTTCAGCGATCGTTAAAATTTCGCCTCGATTTAATTCAGCACAAATACCTGTGCTTTGGATAAGCGCAAACTGTGGGCTTGTCGGCGGAATTCTGTCCATCGCCTCGTCGCATACTTCGGCGACTTTCTTCCACAAGTCCGATTGGTTGAATAACAATGCTCGCTCGTTGAGAGAATTGATGAGCTGCAACCAGACTTCTCCATTCTCTGGTGCAGAGCGAGTGCGCCGCTGCAAATACGATTCTCGAGTTTGATAGAGCTCCTGAGCATCTCCTGACGTCTTTGGTGTCATAAGATCGAGCGCGTCGATTATTTTCTGTGTGTACACCAAATTGTTTGGCTTCTTACTAATTGCACGGCCAAAGCGTGAGATTGCTTCTTGGTATTTTTTATATGCCTCATCAGCATTTCCCGCGGCATCCGCGGCCTTCGCCTTTACAACAAGTTCATCACCCAACTTGGCGTTTCGTTCTGGCGCTGCGCTGTAGGACCAATAGAAGATGCCCCCAAGAACGACCGCAGCGAACAAAAGAAACCCGCCAACAAGCATGATGAACTTTTTATTTATCTTTGATTTCTTTGAGGATGTTGACATTGATTATTATTCCTTGGATTGAGGGGCTTCGATCAGAGTCCACTCCGGCAATCGCCGCATGAGTGACGGGAGTAATTCAGAGAGAAGATCTGCGGTAAGTTCAGACCATTTTTCGACAGCCTGATCACTGTCTTTAACAAGCATTGAACACTGAACTTTACAGTAATACGAATAACGGCTCGAGAGGTCAAAGGCGTAGGTCTTGACGACATTCGGCGACGACGTAAAACGAGCGTTTGCAATAAATAAATAGCCGCCGACTAAGCGAAATTTCGGGTTGGCTTCGTCCTGAAAGACTGTGACCGACATTTCGGTCTCGCCGATTGGCAAATAGACTGTTTCCTCACGCCGAGTGACTGGATCAACGACTGTTGCCGATGGATAAATCAATCCCGTCGACAAATTCTTTGGCCCAGAAACCAAATCCCACTTTGATCGATCGACTTGAACGTCTCTCGTAGAGGGTTGAGAGGTCATGACCAAACCTGCTGCTCCCCAGCAACGCTCCGGCACGTGTGGAATCGCATCGATCATGCCCGTGTAATAGGCGATGTGTAATGTCATGACTCCATTGGCTGGGTTGCCGTCGATTGCATAGTGACGATCCAAATAGAAGCGAGTTCCAAGACTTTCGACCATCGCCTCACCGAGACGCGAGTCGCTTCCGACGCGCTTCCACCGACCTAGTTTCATCGGGATCGTGTCGAGCGATTCTCGAAGCTGCACAGACTCTTTACGAAGGTAAAGATTGAGCGCTGACACACTCGCGCGAAAACCAACTGCGGATGAGATGAGAACGATGACGACCGCAGCGAATGCCAACCGGATACTTGGATTAAACCGCATGCTGCACCTCAGTCTCATCGACTATGAGATTGCGGATCACCCACAGTGTTCCCATATAAAGAAAGAGCGCAGGCAACATCCACAGAACTCCAATGAGTTCGTGAAATTCGCCGTCAACAAAGTTTTGGTCATATTGCGTCAGAATTCCCATCGAAGCGATGCGGATCATGTTGACGAGTATGGCAATCGGCACGCCACACAAAACAAGGAGGGACCTCTGCCACCAACCCTTCAGATTCGTATATGCAAGAAAAACCCCAAGGGCCAAGAAGGCGACGAGCATTCGCATTCCTGAACAAGCTTCGGCAACATTCAGCGGATGCGCGATTCCGTCCGACCAAACAGTCAATGTATTTCCATTACGGTCGACTTCGGTTCCAATCACGGTCAGCAAGAAATGAGCGCCATATGCGGCAATATCCTGCATCTGAAAGGTGACCTTGTTCAACAGGACTTCAGAGAGTGTCTGTGCAAAGACACAGGTAAAAGCAATTGGAAACCAGAGCCAGTGCATCGCGACTGTTCCGAAGAGCAACCACGCAGTCCCTAATAATGACAAGGCGATTCCAACCGACATAATGTTGTGGTGAAACAAAGGCTTTGGACCAAACACACAAACCATGTACCAGCCGACACCAAGCGTAATCGGTATCAATCCCCACCAGCATTGCTTAAATGGCTGAAGTCGACTCAATTCTGAGCGTCGCAGCCAGATGAAGTACCCAGAGATCGCGGGGATCAGCAGTGTGTGGCCCCAGTCGCTTGGCTGAGTCCACGCGAATAAAAATTGCCTTTGGAAGAAATCGAAGAAGACCACGCAAAAGAGTGCAAGCAGAATGCCTCCCGCGGTGATGAGCGTCGCATTGGATAAAGCGACCTCCCTTGTTGGATCAGCGGGCTTCGAGAATTTGGATTGGCTTATGGTGACAGACAATGTTGTTGCACTATTGTGACATTCCGACCAGACACAGAACTGATGTTTACAGAATTTGCTCTGTAATAGTTCGGCAGTTTCATAAGCCTTCTAATAGCCAAACTGTAATTATTGTCTTCAAATCATCTGCTGATACTGAGATTGTCAGGCGGTGGACCGAAGACGTCATTCCCCCAATTTCTGTCCAATAAGAAGCCGAAACCGTAAGTCATTCGCAGACCATTGCGGAAAACAGCGAGTGGAGTAGCCCAGAAGTTGGTTCCTATAATCACATGATCGTCCTTCTTCAGGATGATGTCCGGCTCCGACATATTGCGGATTGCGCCCAAATTAACCCGAATTGCCGCTTCTCTTCCACCTGGAAGGCGCCGAACCAAGTCGACTCGTTCTGGAATTGCGATTTCGGTCAATCCGCCAGCAGCAGCAACGAGGCGGCTGAGAGTCAGGCGACCGTACGACGGCAATTGGAAAACTCCAGGCCGGCTGATTTCGCCGTCAATGTAGACAACGCCGATCGGTGGGAATTGCAAATAAATTTCATCACCTGGTCGGACGACCACGTTCTGAGAAGAATCTCCTCGGACAAGTCGGTCATAGTCGACTTCAATAATTCGAGTCTTGAAGATTGAGCGCGGATCTTTGACCTTCATACTCGAATCGCTGCCGAATTTTGCCGCCTCTCCTGTGATAGCGGTACCGGTTGCAGTTGTCTTCGTTGCGTCTGAAACAATTTCTGGCTGCTTG
>JBEELA010000150.1:0-2559 GCA_041168365.1 Planctomycetota bacterium | reverse complement strand
GGCTGTTGGCCTGCAACCCATTTACTTGTGCTGATCAGCCATAATGTCAAAGCCGGAAGCTCGACATCGAAGTCAGCGAAAATAGCCTGAAACTTTGGAATGACGAAGTACATAATTCCAGTGACAATCGCAACAGCGATTGTGATGACCACGCCTGGATAGATCATGGCGCCGATGATTCTGCGCTTCAATCTCTGCGCTTTTTCCATGAACTCCGACAATCGTTGCATCACAACATCAAGAACTCCTCCGACTTCGCCGGCTGCAACCATCTTGACATATAGGCGAGTGAAAACTCGAGGATGATGCGCAAACGCTTCGGACAAGGATGATCCGCCAGCAATGGATTCGCAGACTTCACCAAGGACATTTTTTAATTTTCCGGCCTTCTGCTGATCCTCTAAAATTTGCAACGACCTTAAGAGTGGCAACCCTGCATCCTGCAGCGTCGACATTTGGCGAGTGAACATAGTCAATGCCTTCGTACTCACTCCACCGAATGAAATCGACATGCCTTTGCTTTTCTTCTTTTTCTTTTTGCTTTCCTCTGCGGCTTTCTTGGCAGCTTCTTTCTGTTCGCGGACAGAAGTTGGAAACAACCCTTGAGTTCGAATCTTGCGAACAGCTTCTTCGCTCGACGCGGCTTCGACTGTTCCCTTCTGTGTTTTTCCGGCAGTATTCGCAGCTTCGTAAGAAAAAATTGGCATAGTTTTAATCTCCGGAGGAAATCGTCTCTCGCACGATCTCGTCAATTGTTGTTTGGCCTTCGAACAACGCCAACAATCCAGACTCACGAAGCGTTCTCATGCCTCGTTTGCGAGATTCCGACTGCAACACTGCCGTAGACGCTTGTTGCATGACAAGATCTCTCAATTCATCGTCCATCAACATAATTTCGAAAATCGCCATTCGCCCCTTGTATCCAGACTTCGTGCAATTCTCACACCCACGACCTCGGTAGAGCGTTCGACCCTGAATATCAGTTGTCCGAAGGCTCAATTCCATCAAATGCTCTTCGGACGGTACGAACTCTTCCTTGCACTTGGTGCAAATACGGCGCACGAGTCGCTGTGCGACGATCGCTTCGATTGTGGCTGTGAGGAGGAAAGATTCGACGCCCAAATCGAGAAGACGAAGAATAGAACTTGGCGCATCATTAGTGTGCAGGGTTGCAAAGACCAAATGGCCAGTCAGGCTTGCTTGAATAGAAATCTGCGCAGTTTCCAAATCGCGAATTTCACCGACCAAGATGATGTCCGGATCTTGACGAAGGAAAGACCGAAGCAAACGAGCAAAGGTCAGTTCCTGCTCCAAGTTGACTTGGCACTGGATCATGCCATCGATGTCGTATTCGACGGGATCTTCCGCAGTCAAGATTTTTGTATCGACCTGATTCAATTCGCGAAGAGCCGCATAGAGCGTGGTTGTTTTCCCAGAACCTGTCGGGCCGGTGACAAGCACAATTCCATTTGGCTTATTGATGATAAGCCTCATCTTTGCGAGTTCGTCTTCACGCAATCCAATGCGATCCAACTCGAGTTGGACTGCAGAACGATCCAGAACACGAAGCACGACTGATTCGCCATACATCGTCGGTAAAACTGCAACTCGAAGATCGATCGGCTCCTTGTCCGCGGCCAACTGATAGCTGATTCGTCCGTCCTGAGGCAAACGACGCTCTGCAATATCCAGCTTTGAAAGGATCTTGATACGGCTGACAATCGCCATTGCGATTTCCTTCGGCTGAGTTTTCATCTCATACAAAACTCCGTCGATTCGATAGCGCATTTTGAATTCATCTTCGAAAGGTTCAAGATGGATATCAGAAGCTCCGTTGGCGATCGCCTGAGCCAACATATTCGTCACCAAGCGAACAACCGCGTTATCACTACCCGCATCTTCAAGAGATGCGACATCAATCGAGTCTCCACGCCCTTGAAGATTCTTTACCGCTTCGGCTCGATTGACCTCCGAAAACAAATCAACAGCATCGGACTTTTTCGCGTATTCGCGGCGAATGATGTCGTCTATGTCGGCAACTGGAGAAACCACAACCGAGATCTCATAGCCTGCGAACATATTCATCCGTAGGTTGTCAACCGCCTGGAAATTTGCGTGAGAGCCGATGGCGACGGTAATGGTTTTCGCCTGCGGATCTATCTCCAAAGGAACGACGCGCATTACATTTGCTGCCTCCGATGTAAAAGCGCGAAGAGTCTCTTGGGGAATCACCAACCCAGCGAGTTGTTTGAATCGAAAACCTCTCTGCCCAGCTAAAGCAACTGCGATATCTTGGGCAGTGACCAGCCCCATTTCCAACATCACTTCGCCAATCTTCTTCTTTGCGTTTGCGGGATTATTCGTCCGCGCTTCCAAGGCAGCATGTACTTGCTCTCTCGTCAGCTTCCCAAGTTTTGTCAAAATCCGACCAAGCTTTCGGTTCTTCAACTGCGAAGGGTCAATTTCGAGCTCAATTTCTGGCATAGTTATCTCTCTAAAGCATACGCTAAATTATAGCTTTTCAATGCAAAAATCGAAGTTTGCATTATGATTTGTGGT
>JBEELA010000149.1:0-2728 GCA_041168365.1 Planctomycetota bacterium | reverse complement strand
CGCCACAATTTGTAAGAGCTCAAGTCCCACAGAAGTAGGCACGCAAATTCTTGCGTTCCAGGATGGAGTCGTTGTTTCTATTGAAGTCGAAGATTGGGACCTTGTCTCAAACGGCCAGATTATTGCGGTGATTGCTACAGGGAACATGAATCCAATCTGCATTGGATTCGTTTCGTTGGCGGATGGAAAGCGTGTCGTTGAAGGAATGCCAGTTCGAATTTCGTTCAGCCATGGCGATTCATATGGTGATGCTCAAGCGATCGGACGGGTTGAATCAATTGATGATTTTGTCACGAGCCCCGATCAAATGTTTGGACGAGTGCCCAGTCAAACGCTTGTCGCTTCAATACAAGAACGATTTGGAAACGTCACTGCAATTGTTGTTGCGCTCGAACTGGATCCACAGGGCAAAGCTGGACTTCAATGGTCGTCTCGTTTGTCCGGACCAAGCATGGTCACGAGTGGAACTCCGTGTGACATCGAGATCGTTGTGCGTGAGATTCGCCCAGCGTCGCTTCTCTTGCCTGGCTTCGGCCAAGATGATGGCTTGTCGCCATGAGTGGATTGAGTGCCGAAGCGCGAATTGACTCTGAACAAATTCCACCTGAGGTTCCACCGGGAAAGTCTCGCATGGCTCGTGTGCCAACAACAATGCAAGTGGTGGCTGCAGAATGCGGCGCCGCAAGTTTGGCGAGCATTCTTGGGCATTTTGGTGCATATCGACCGCTCGAAGAAGTCCGCGAAGCCGTTGGCGTTGATCGCGATGGATCAAATGCACTGCGTATCGTGCGTGCTGCAAGACATTTTGGACTTGATGCAGAAGGCTTGCGTTGCGAGCCAGAAAACCTTGATGAAATCACGCTGCCTGCGATTCTTTACTGGGGCCTGAATCATTTTGTGGTCTTAGAAGGATGGACCAAGAGCGGTTATCGCATTATGGATCCTGCACTCGGTCGGCGCTTCGTTTCGGCCGATGAGTTCAATCAAGAATTCACGGGCGTCGTGGTGCAGATGGAGCCTGGGGAACATTTCGTACAAACTGGAAGTCCACCTTCATCTCTCAGTTTGATCATGGACTGGATGCGTGGCGCTGGCGTCGCCGTGTGGTTGACTGTGTTTGTTGGTCTGCTGCTTGCCGTGCCAATGGTCGCAATTCCTGGAATTGCCGCGACATTTGTCGACAGCGTTCTCGCAGAAGAGCGCGTCGATTGGATGAAGTGGATTCTCGGTGGAGCGGTCATCGCGCTGATTCTTCAATCGGGCTTGATCGTGATTCAGCAACTGATTCTTGCGCGACTAGAACAGCAATTATCGTTGGAACGCACGTCTGACTTTTTGCAGCAACTCTTTCGTATGCCAACGACGTTTTTTGCCCAGCGATATCCGGGTGATATTGCAGAACGCGTGGCGAGCAACGATGCAGTCGCTTGTTTGTTGGCTTCAAAGTTTGCGCCCGCAATTATCCAGGTTTTTACGCTTCTGGCTTTTCTCGCAGCAATTTCATGGATCAATGTTCCGATGGGAATCATCTCTTTTCTCGCGGTCAGCGCCACTTTGGCGCTGCTGTTCTTCGTGGCGCGATCGAGAGTCGATCAGGCGCATTCTCTCCAACAGCAAGAAGGTATGAAGCAGGGCGCAATAATCGCGGGACTGCTGACGTTAGAGTCCGTGAAAGCCAGCGGTCGCGAAGCGGATTTCTTTGGCCGCTCGATGGGATTCGCAGAGCGAGTCAGCACTGCACGCCAGCGCTCAAGTTTGCTTTCGAATGCCGTCAGCATTGTTCCAGCATGGTTCCAAGCATTCGTTGTGACTGTTCTCGTTCTTTCCTTTGGTGGATGGCAAGTGATGCAAGGAGATTTGTCAATTGGAATGTTGCTTGGTTTGCAGATTCTTTTGCTTGGGTTTATGACGCCAGTAACACAGTTGGCGGAACTGATTGGAGAAATCCAGACTGTTCGGGCGGATCTCGCGCGACTTGATGATGTGATGTGCCATGCAGTTGATCAACTTGCATGTGATCCCAGCGTTGAGGACGCGCAAGCGATTGAATATTCCGATGGTGCATTGGAGTTGCGCAATATCACTTTTGGCTATGGTCATGGTCAGGAGCCACTGCTTGCGAATTTTTCACTCAAGGTCGCTTCTGGAGGTCGCGTTGCGATAGTCGGAGGAACTGGATCTGGCAAATCAACTGTTGCCCGTCTCGCCGCAGGATTGATCGATCCGTGGGAAGGCGAGATTTTGATTGACGGTCAATGCATCGGAGATATCCCACGACATGTTCGGGCTGCAAGTATCGGCACGGTTTTTCAGCGTGCGGCTTTTTTCGAAGGAACAATTCGCGAGAATCTTTCGCTGTGGAATACAGATATTCCTGATGCGTGGATCGTTGAGGCGCTCGAAGATGCGCAGCTTTTGGATCTGGTTGTCAGTCGTGGCGGACTCGATCAAATTATTTCTGAAGGCGGATCGAATTTTTCTGGAGGCGAAGCGCAACGATTGGATATTGCACGCGCACTTTCCCGCAGACCAGCAATATTGATTATGGATGAGGCAACCAGCGCGCTTGATCCAGTCACCGAACTTGCACTGGACGCGGCGCTTCGTCGCCGAGGCATCACATGCCTTGTTGTTGCACACCGATTGAGCACGATTCGAGACGCTGACGAAATTATTGTGCTCGATGGTGGCATCGTTGTGGAGCGCGGCACCCACGCCCAATTATTGG
>JBEELA010000148.1:0-4822 GCA_041168365.1 Planctomycetota bacterium | reverse complement strand
GTTTCCTCTTGACCAATACTTTTGGGTGCTCGCTCTGGAACAACATCGCGCGCGTCAATTCCTTGCGCAAGTTGCCACGCGTGTCGCCCCGCATCACCAAGATCTCCAAAAACTTTTGCTTCACTCACCCTCTGTAAATCTGCAAATGTTGCATAACCCTGTCTGCGAAATCGCTCCTCTGCAACTGGTCCAACTCCCCACATTCGCGAGATATCCAGTGGCGCAAGAAACTGCATCAACGCGTCGCTTTCGACGATCACCACTCCGCGCGGCTTGCGTAAATCCGACGCAATCTTCGCAACAAATTTTGATGGCGCCAATCCAATCGAACAATTCAATCCTGTTGCTTCATGCACGCGTGCGACGATTTGCACAACCGTTTCAGCAGGTGCGCCAAAGAGTCGTTGGGTTCCAGACAAATCAACGAATGCTTCATCAAGCGAAAGAGATTCCACCAATGGCGAAAAACTTTGCAGAACATCCATGAACACATCGGAAAGTTCCTGATAACGCCGCATTCGAACTGGTCGAATGATCGCGCTTGGACAACGGCGTCGAGCTTCGCCCATCGGCATCGCAGATCGACATCCGAATACTCTTGCTTCATAACTTGCTGCGCTGACAACGCTGCGAGCGCCATCACCGCCGACGAGGACTGGAAGTCCCGCACAACTGGGATCATCCATCTGTTCGACGCTGGCATAAAACGCATCAAGATCAATATGCGCGATTGCACGGGAATGTTGCACAGTAAAGAGATTACGCCGTTACGACAGAACTTCGAAACGCTCGTCCTCGCAAGACAAATTCTGCGATCTGCTCTGCGCTGTCTGGCGGCGGCATCAACTGAAGCGCCTTACGCATCGCATAGCGTTTCTCTGCGGATTGCATCAAATCCAGCACGCACTTGCCAAGGCCAGTCATGTTCTTATCCGCATCAATCTGATCTAAATCCATTGCTGCTGCGCCAGCGAGAACCAAAGGCATCGCATTCTCACGCTGATGTAGATCTTTGTGATAGGGATATGGCGCGAAGATTGTGGGAATCTGATTTGCTTGCGCTTCTGCGACAGAACTTGCTCCAGCGCGACTGAGCGCCAAGTCCGCGGCGCCCCACGCCAATCCGATTCGGTGCATAAACGGAATCACTGCCGCGCGCACTCCAGATTCTCGCCATGCACGCTCGTATCGAGCGACGCCACCAAGAGGATTCGCGCCACATAAATGCAACACTTGCCAATCGCGAAATCGATCCGAATGGACTCGCGCCAATTGCACCGCAAGTTCGTTCAGACTCTGCGCACCCTGCGATGCGCCAGTGATCAACAACACGCGCACGGCGGGATCGAGCCCTAATTCCGCACGACAAAGTTCTACGGATGCTGGAGCGATTGCAATTCTACGAATTGGCATCCCGATGATCTCACGAGCAAAGTTTGGAATGCTTGGCACAGGGACGGCCGATACCGTACGCGTCGCAAATCGTGCGACCATTCGATTGGCTCGTCCAGGGGTTGCATCTAAGTTGACCAGCAAGACTGGAACGCCTGCATTGCGTGCAGCAGCGACGACTGGGGGTGTGACAAATCCACCCAGCGACACGACCCAACTCGGTCGACACTTGCGAATCAACGCGGCCGCATCTTTGCGTGCACGACGAAGACCAACAAGAAAACGAATCAAGCGGCGCGGGTCCATTGAAAAAGGTTCGGCGCGAATCACCGAGAACTCTGCTTCGGATTCACTCAGCATCGATGCATCGATGGGCCGAGCAGAACAAGCGAAAATCGTACGCGCAGTTGGATCAAGAGCTCGAATTCGTTCTGCGATGGCAAGCCCAGGAGAAATATGACCTCCCGTTCCGCCACCCGCCAGCATGATCACTGGGCCGAGCAAACCCGTTGCTGTCGTTTGGTCATTCATCTTGGAACTCTTAGGAATCCTAGACCCGCTCTCGTGAGAAAATGGAAATGACGCGCTACTCATTCTGAGGCAATCGCTCCTGCATCAACACTGCTTACTGCAATCGCATCAATTCTTGCAACCGCGCTCTCGCCTGCACCATCTTCAACCTTCGATCGCGCATCTTCTCGCGCATCTTCTCGCGCCATCTTTCGATCCATCGACATGATCAATCCCAAAGATAAACACGTCAACATCCATCCAGTTCCACCTCGAGAAATCAGCGGAAGTGCAATGCCTTTGGTCGGCGCCAAACCAGTGACCACCAAGATATTGATAAGCGCTTGAAATCCGATCGTTGCCAAGATTCCAAGTCCGACAAGTTGACAAAATGGCGAGAGCCTTGATTCCTGCTCCGCACCACGCATCATCAAACCACCATCTACCGAACGCTCTTTCACTGCACCGATCACCAACCATCCGCACCACAGCAGAAATGCATAGAGCGCAATGACCAGAAACGCACCGATCATTCCACTCTCTTCGCAGATGATTGCATAGATAAAGTCTGTGGTTCCTTCAGGCAAATATCCAAATTTTTGAACGCTGTTGCCAAGTCCACGACCAGTCAAGCCGCCTCCAGAAATTGCGCCCATCGACTGAATGATGTGATAACCAATCCCCTGCGAATCTGCATAAGGATCGACATATGCAAGGATGCGGTTGATGCGATACGGACTGACAATGATCAGTCCAACAAATCCCATCAATGCCATCGGCGCCAACAACGCAGCGTGCCACCATCGGCAACCAGCTGCTACAACAATGATCAGCGCGATCAACATGATCAGCGTCGCGGTTCCTAAATCTTCAACTGCGATCCCCAATGCGACGACCGCTGTGAAAGCGATTGGCGGAAAAAAGCCTCCCCAAAAACCTTTCATTTTCGCGCCTCGACGAATGCACCACCATGCTAAGACCAATGGCATTCCCCACTTTGCAATCTCACTGGGTTGGAAAGTCACAGGCCCCAAACTGATCCATCGACTTGCGCCATTGACCTCGCGACCAATTCCTGGCACATGAACAAGAACAATGCCCGCAAAGATCGCAACGATGATCCACCAAATTGGATTCAGCGCACCCCGCGCGGCTTGAAGTTTCTCAACAGGCAATCGCGAGCCGACCAACAAACACAGCGCAGACGCAATTGCAAACAGTGTCGCTCGTCCGCCAAGAATGGCGTCAAAGGTCGTCTTGCTGTCGCCGCTGACATCGAGACTGGCGGAATTGACAAAGACGACGCCCAAGACCAATAGGCACATCGAACACAGTGCGATACCTTGTCCTGCTCTTAACATCGTTTATCTATCGGCATCTGACTGCAAATCCCACAAAGTTTGCTCTGCTATTGAGTACTCTCGTCCCTTCAAATGTTGCCCGTCTATCTCGAAACTTTTGGCTGCCAGATGAACGAACTCGACAGCGAGCTTGTCCAAGGACAATTGAGTGCCCTTGGATATCGCTTCGTCGCTCGTCCCGAAGATGCTTCGGTCATTCTCTACAACACCTGCTCCGTTCGAGAACAAGCCGAGCAGAAGGCATACAGCCGAATCGGAGTCATCAGTGCACGCAAAAGAGCGGGAGAAAACCTCATTTTAGGCGTCATCGGCTGCATGGCAGAACGCGATGGGTTGGATCTCTTTCGAAGGCATCCACAAGTCGATTTGATGTGCGGTCCTGGAGAACTCGACCGTCTGCCCCAACTGATCGACAATGTTCGAAAATCGAATGCGGCCCAAGAATTGGAGTTTGCGCAACCCCTCGCGCTTGCGGATCGAACTGCGCTTGCAGGCAATCGAAGTCGCCGATCTATCACCCTTTCTGCTGCCGAAGACAATCTGGAAAACCTCGATCTTTCCCGCGCATTTGACCCAGATTCCAGCGGCGGCAAGCGGCACAGCGCCTACGTTCGAATCACCCGTGGATGTAATAAATTCTGTACGTATTGCGTGGTTCCAAACACACGTGGTGCGGAAGTTCATCGCCCGCCAGATCACATTGTTGACGAATGCAAACGGCTTGTCGATGCAGGCGTGATCGAGATCACGCTGCTTGGGCAAACAGTCAATCACTATCGATATCAACACGGAAGCGCCGTGACAATTGATGGTCGCGAAGCGCCACAGGTTGGCCCAGGCCTCTCTGCATTCCGCTCCTCTGCTGCAAGTACTGGCAAGAGAACAACCACATTCGCAGATCTCCTGCGACGCATTCACGAAGAAGTGCCAACTCTGAAACGACTTCGTTTTATCACCAGTTATCCGCGCGACTTCGGCGACGACATCTTAAGTGTGATGCGCGATTCTCCCCGTATTTGTCGCTATTTGCATGCACCTGCGCAAAGTGGATCGGACCGCATTCTGAAAATGATGAACCGCGGATATACCGTTGGCGAGTATTTGGATTTCGTAAATCGCGCGCTTGTGATGTTGCCAGACCTCTGTCTTGCTGGAGATTTCATCGTTGGATTTCCAACCGAGACCGACGAGGATTTCGAGATGACATGCGCGCTCGTCAAGCGACTTCCATTCAAGAACAATTTCATTTTCAAATATTCTCCTCGTCCAGGAACAACTGCGTTCGATCGATTGAAGGATGATGTTCCAGAAGATGTGAAGCGCTTTCGAAACAACCGGCTGCTTGCAATTCAGACCGATGTTTCACACGCGACTCATAAAGAATGGATCGGTCGCCAAGTGGAAGTGCTCTTTGATGAGGTCAGAACTTTCGAAAAACGATCCAACGGAAAAGTAACCCAAAGTCCTATAACTATAATGGGTAAGGAAATTCAATCCTCCAGCGCCTCTTCCCCCTCCCAAGCGACGTCTGTTCAGTGCATTGGCCGAACCGCTGGAGA
>JBEELA010000147.1:0-3424 GCA_041168365.1 Planctomycetota bacterium | reverse complement strand
TCATCAATTACGAGTCTCCATACACGCTGAAGGAATCGAAAGACTCCAGCAATATCCCGGGTGTTCCACGGCTTCGAATCGGCGAGAGGCCCCATGTACATCTCGTACAGTCGAAGTGTGTCAGCGCCATATTCTTCGACGACTTCATCCGGCGTGACAACATTCTTAAGACTCTTAGACATTTTTGCAATCACACGCGAGACAGGTTCGTTTGTAGCAATCTCACGCCACGAGCCTGAATCTTCCCGCACTCCATCCGTTGCGATCAATGATCCATCGGCGCGTTCAAATGCAAAGCTGGTGATCATTCCCTGATGAAAAAGTTTTGCAAAGGGTTCTGGAGTACCAACGTCTCCAAGATCGAAAAGCATCTTGTGCCAGAAGCGTGAATAAAGCAGATGTAAAACCGCATGCTCGGCGCCGCCGATATACAAATCAACGCCTCGTTCGCCCATCCAATATCGCTCTGCATCTTTGCCTACAAATCGCGTGGAATTCTTTGGGTCGCAGTAGCGCAGGTAATACCAACATGAACCCGCCCATCCTGGCATTGTGTTTGTTTCTCGGCGAACAGGCATTGAAGGCGCGAGCAGCGCAGGGTCGACCCCTGCTTCACCAGCAGTTGTGTGAACCCATTCCTTCGCTTTTCCAAGCGGAGGTACGGGATGATCGCTTTGCACTGGCTCGTAATCTGCCAACGATGGAAGTTGAACAGGCAGTGCAGATTCTGAAATCGGAAAGTGCATGCCTCGATCATCAAACACAATCGGAAATGGCTCGCCCCAATAACGCTGTCGACTGAAGAGCCAATCGCGCAGACGGAAATTGATCCGGCGAGATCCCATCCCGCATGCAGTCAGCCAATCAATCATCTTGGTCGTCGCTTCACTTGTCGAGAATCCATCAATTGACAAGTGCTCATTGGAAGAATTGCATGCGATCCCAGCTTCTGACGTTGCCAGTTCGCCGGTCCATGGACTTCCATCGATCGCGGAGACAACACAGCGAATGGGAAGATCGAAACGTTTGGCAAATGCAAAGTCGCGCTCATCATGTGCCGGAACTGCCATGATTGCACCAGTGCCATATGCCATCAATACATAGTCTGCAGTCCAAACTGGTATGAGTTCGCCTGTTGCTGGATTTCGTGCGAAAACTCCAAGTGAAATGCCTGTCTTCTCGCGACTCTCCGCTTGACGATCAATGTCCGATCGATTGCGAGACCACTGCACATATTCAACAATCGCTTGCGCACTCACTGGCGTTCGATCGCGCACCCATTCCACCAACGGATGCTCTGGCGCAACAACCATATATGTCGCACCAAAGAGTGTGTCTGGTCGAGTTGTAAAGACATTGAGATCGCCGAATCCATCGACTGCAAATCGAACTTCCGCTCCTTCGCTGCGACCAATCCATGCAGCCTGCATCGTTCGAGTGGACTCTGGCCATTCGACCAAATCAAGATCGTCCAGAAGCCTCTGCGCATACGCCGTGATACGGAACATCCATTGTCGAAGTGGCATACGAAAAACTTGGTGCCCACCGCGTTCACTGCGGCCGTCAATAATTTCTTCGTTGGCAAGCACCGTCCCAAGAGCGGGACACCAATTGACCGTTTGCACACCGAGATATGCCAGGCGATGCGTATCTAAATGCGCTTGCCGCTGAAGTGGCGTACATGCCGACCATTTTTTCTCGATCTGTTGCGCCCCCAAAGCAGTGCCATCGCCACCATCGCCCATCACCGTAATGACGCGATCTTCCTTTTCAAATTTCGATTCCAGTTCTGCAATTGGCCGAGCCTTTGCGCTCGAAGTATCGTAATACGAGCGATATGCCCGCAGCCATATAGATTGCGTCCACCGATAATAATCCGGATCAATCGTGCCGAATTCGCGCGACCAGTCATATCGAAATCCCAACCGCTGAAGTTGTCGCCGAAAATTATCGATCGCTGTACGCGTTGTGATCGCTGGATGCACTCCAGTCTGAACTGCATATTGTTCAGCAGGCAAACCGAACGCATCCCATCCCATTGGATGCAACACATTAAACCCACGCATCAATTTGTATCGCGTCAGAATGTCCGTTGCGGTGTATCCCTCGGGATGTCCGACATGCAGACCCGCCCCTGATGGATATGGAAACATATCCAAGATGTAATACTTCGGACGCGTCGCATCAAATCCAGCATCGCCGGGATTTGGCGCACGAAATGCATCGTTGTCAGACCACTGCATTTGCCAGTGGGTTTCGATTTTGCCTGCGCACTGCGCGTCGTATCGATGAGGTGTTTCGGAATCAACCATAGGAAACTCCGAAGGATAGCCACGGTTCTTTGACGTTGTCGGAATCCACTTCGCGAGCTCTCTTTTACACTGTTCTTCGGGAGTGTTTATGCGGACTGCGGACGACGACTTTGAAAGTGCGACTGCTCGCTGACATACTTCATCGCATCGCCAACAACATAAAAACTTCCGGTGACGCAAACCAAGTCATCTTGACTTGTCGCTCGAAGAGCCAGTTGTATGGCTTCGCCGACAGTTCGAGCAACTTGGCTCATCTTGCCGCTTCGTTCTTGAAAGAGTTTTTGCAATTCATATGGATCCGCTGCACGAGGATTGCTTGATGCCTTCGTGAAGATCACTTTGTCTGCTCCAAGATTCAGTCGATCAAGCATCTCGCCAACATCTTTGTCTTGGCAGCAACCGAAGACGCACACCATGCTGTCATACGGCACATGAGCGCCGACGCATCGCATGAGCGCATTGAGGCTGGAAGGATTGTGCGCGCCATCGACCAAAACTCGCGGCCGATCGCTGATGAGATCCATACGACCCATGACCTTTGTCTTTGCCAAACCGCCAGTGACAAGATGCTCTGGGCAATCAAAGCCTGCGGCACGAACGCATTCGACTGCGGCAAGAGCGAGACCACAATTTGTCGCTTGATGTTCACCAGGAAGTGGCACTGGCAAATGCTCGATGCGAGATTGCTTGGTGTAATAACAGACTCGCGTGTGCGGGCCGAGTTCTGGTGATGTACAGAATCGACTCGAGAATTCAATATCTTTATTGACAATCTTCAGTTCCGCGCCAACTTTTTCCGCAACTTCGATAAATGTTTTATTGACTTCTGGTTGCGCATCGAAGACGATTGCAGGAACGCCGCGCTTGAAAATGCCCGCCTTTTCACGAGCAATCTTGGGAAGTGTGTCACCAAGAATGCGCGTGTGATCGAAGTCAATTGTGGTCACGACTGTGACAAGTGGAGTCAGCACATTCGTCGAATCCAATCGACCGCCCAGCCCAACTTCAACCACCGCAATATCGACTGCTTCATCTGCGAAGTGCTTGAATGCCATCGCAGTCATCGCTTCGAAGAATGTTGGTTCGACCTTTGCCTTCGCCGCTGCTGCTTG
>JBEELA010000146.1:0-5197 GCA_041168365.1 Planctomycetota bacterium | reverse complement strand
AAGGACTATTTCTGCGTCGAGAAACTGGCCAGAACTCAGAAGTTTGGCAGCGACCGAAAGATTCTGATGAAGGACCGCCGGAGCAAGTTCGATGCCCGCTGGACGAGTTTTCGCCACTTCCGTGGTTGGAACCAGTGGATTTGGGGGAAGAACGAGTTGATTTACAGTCGAATTTGGTTGTATCTTCGATGCGGGAAGTGAATTATCTGCACAACTGAAAACGATCCCAATGGCCGTTGCCGTACAGATCCAGCAGCCAAACTTTTTATAAATTTCAACTAAGTGCATCTGTTCCATACTATTCGGCGGATAAAAGTGGCATCAGCCAAATTTGGGGTTACATTGTTCGTGGTGATACAGAGTTTTTGACTCACTTTTACATATAACACCATAAACATGGTGCCTATAATTTGCCTCTTTATTTCTCTTTGTTTTGTTTGATTTCTTTTTGCTTCTTGAAAATCAGATTCTGTTGGTCAACTGTCAAATAGTTGCTCAGCAATCGCGACTCTAAAATATGAAACAATCCACCTTTCAATCGTTTGGCGTCACGTTTGCTTTTTTCGCACTCTGCCAAACTGCGCTTGCCCAACAGTCTGCCACTTTGCAACCGCGGATGGGTGCAAAATTAAATGGCTTGACCACTTTACAAATCGATCGATTTGAAACTGGAAAAATTCTTTATAGTCGACCAATTCCAATCGAAGAAGGTCTCGGTCCGATTATCAACAAAAGCAATTGTGGTTCGTGCCATGCAAATCCACTCGGTGGTTGGGGTGCGATTTCGGTCACTCGATTCGGCATTGAAAACAAGGGTGTTTTCGAACTTTATCCAGGTGAAACACAGTCACTTGCCCAAGCCCTTTCAAACAGTTCATTCTGCGCAGAGATTATTCCCGCTGATGCAACGATTGTTCGCACGCGATTAACAAATAGTTCAATGGCTTTCGGGTTAGTTGAAGCGATTCCCGATGATCAACTTGCTGCAAACGAAGATCCACTTGACATAAATGGTGACGGCGTGAGTGGCCGCGTTCACTGGGTGACTCCACTCGAGGCTGCTCCTGGAAGCCCACTTCGCGCAGGTCGATTCGGTTGGAAAGCTCAGATTGCAACCGTGCTCACTTTCTCATCCGACGCATCCCGGAATGAAATGGGATTGACAAATCGTTTATTGCCGGCCGAAAATGCACCAAACGGAGACAGTGCACGCCTAGCCATCTGCGACGACGTTGCAGATCCAGAGGATGTTGTGGACTCCGATGGCGTTGGCTTCATCGACCGTGTTACCGATTTTCAGCGCTATCTGGCACCACCACCTCAGACGCCAAAGTCTGGAATGGATGGCGAATTGCTTTTTGCGCAAGTGGGCTGTGCAAAATGTCACGTTTCGCAATTCACAACTTCGAGTGCTTCCTCGCTCGAAGATTCGATTCGTAGCAAGACTATTCAGCCATACTGCGACTTTCTTCTGCACGACATGGGCCTGCTTGCTGACGGAATCAGCGACGGCAATGCAGGCGAAGCAGAAATGCGAACGCCAACACTTTGGGGTGTCAGACGACGTGATCCAATGTTGCACGATGGTTCTGCAGCTGGCGGATCTTTCACCGCTCGTGTGACCGCTGCGATCGCGGCACACGGACCATTCGGCGAAGGTGCTGGCAGTGCGGCTGCTTTCGCGGCTCTTTCCTCTGTCGAAAAGACCAAACTCGTCAAGTTCCTCGATTCGCTCGGTCGTGCTGAATTCGATTTCGATGGAGACAACATTGTCGACATCTTGGATTTCTTCGCTCTTCGAACATGCATCTCACAAGGCAAGACGAATCCAAATGATGATTGTGCCATTGCTGACATCGATCAAAACGGTGTCCTTAACTCGATTGATGTTGATCTCTTCGTCCAAGCTTTCAATGGCGAAATATTGGATTGCAATAACAATGGCTTCGCTGATCTTCGAGACATCGCACTGGGCGTCAGCCAAGATGCAAACAATGACGGAGTGCCAGATGATTGCGGCTCTTGTCTAGCGGATCCCAGCGGCGACCACTTGGTCAATGGCATTGACTTGGCATTCATCCTCTCTGGATGGGCCGGACCAGGTCAAAGCGATCTAGACCACAGCGGTGTGACCGATGGAATTGATCTTGCGATCGTGCTTTCTGGTTGGGGCGCGTGCCCTTGATTTGATTTCACGTAGTGAATAAAAACCGCAGAAACAAAGATAAAGAAAACAACTCGAGAAAATTATGCGAATCTCACACTCAATTTTCATTCTCTCACTCGCTGCTCTCCCGCTTTCCAGTGCGAACGCGCAGTGGGTTTCTTTTACCAACCAAAGTTCGACTCGGTTGGTCGCAAGCGCTGCAATGACCGGCCAGGACAATATTGAAAAAGACTTCGCATATGCCGATTTCGACCACGACGGCGATCTCGACCTCATCGTCATGCGCAAGTTTCCTGGCTCGATCCAGTCGACCTGCACCGGATGCGGTTTCTTTCGCGACTTATTGTTGATGAATGAAAATGGAGTATTGACTGACCGAACGAGCATCTATGGCCAAGCTGCAGATGTTGCAGGTTCTCTTGGAATGTTTGATGAAGTCAACGACCGCGATGTCGAAGCTTTCGATGTGGACAACGACGGTTGGGTCGATTTGATCACCGCAACCACGATGTCCGACACAGTCAATGCAATGCTCGGTCAACCGCGTGTCTATCGCAATCTCGGCAACAATGCCTCTGGACAATGGCAAGGATTTCGATTCGAGGATGCACGCATACCCGAGCTTTTCGCAAAGAACGGGGCTATCGCAAATCCGCGCCTCTGCGACTTAGCCGTTGCGGATTTCAACGGAGATGGTTTTGTTGATCTGTACTACGTCGATTACGACACGCCAGAAACAAGCGGAACAATCTGCATAGACATGAACAATGACGGCGACACAACAGATGTAGGCGAGTGCCAACAATCTCCTGCCGAAACTGCGACCAATGATTACGACAACAAGCTTCTCTACAACTGGGGGAACACTGCGGGTGGTCCTGGTCCAGGTTTTTTCTACGACACCACGACAACCAAGATGAACGCGACGCAGCTGGCCTCTGCATTTGGAAATATGTGCAATGCCGGAGACTTTAATAGTGATGGACTGCAAGACATCTTGCGTGTCAACACTCTGACGGGCGGACAAGACTCTGCGGTTCTCACAAACAGAACAGGTGCATCGGGACCTGGACAAACTTGGTCATTAAAGTCGGTCTATCCAGGCTTGGCTCCTTACGGCCAGAATGTTGCGGACCTCAACGGCGACGGCAAGCTGGACTTCGTGATCGCGGACGACGGACAGGATCGTTACGCACTGAACACCGGAAACGCTGCCGATGGTCAACCAAACTTTGCCCTCACTGTCATCGCAGGTTCCCCAAGCGAATTCGGAAATACAATTTCGGTTGGAGATTTGAATAACGACGGCAGGACTGACGTAATCGTCACCGATGTTGATTCGGATCTTGGGCCATTCTGTCCAAGTTCTGGACGTCGAACCAAGATTTATAAAAACACTGGAATTACCGGCGGTTTGCTGGCTGAAGACACAACCGTCCTCTCGACTGCAGACCTTTCGAATCTCTTCGATGTCGCCGTCTTTGATATTAATGGAGACGGCTGGCTGGACATGGTCACTGGTGGATGCTCAGGGCTTAAAGTTTTTATCAATAACCCGCCCATTCCGCTCTCATTCAGTTTCCCATCTGGAAATCCTGCGACCATTCTTGCAGGATCAACAGTCAATGTTCCTGTGACTATTTCAACTGCCTATGGAACAATCCAATCTGGATCTGCACTGCTTAATTATCGCATCAACAATTCCCAGTGGACGACCAGTCCGCTTACAGGTGGAACTGCTGGCGCCTATGTCGCTCAATTGCCGGCCACGGCGTGTGGACAACAATTGAATTATTACTTCTCAGTGACATCCGTCTCTGCGGGAAATCCAACCGTCAAATCTCCTTCGAATGCTCCAATTTCTTTCTATTCACCTGCCACGACGACTGGCACCGTGGTTGTTCTCGATGAGACATACGAAGGAGCAGCGACTGAATGGGTTGCGACCGCAGACGCAGCTTTGACAAGTGGAGCATGGCAACTCGGCGATCCAATTGGATCTTCGGTTGCTGGCGCACCAGCCGAACCTACGGATGATCACACTGTTGCACCTGGAGTGAAATGCTTTGTTACGCAGTTGAGCACAGCTGGACAAGCTGCGAGCGCACACGATGTCGACGGAGGCGTTGCATACTTGACATCGCCCTTGTTCACCAACGCAGGCGCTGATGTCCAAATCTCTTATTGGAAGTGGTATTACTGCTCCTCGACGACGCAACTTGATCCATTCGAATCTTCGATTTCTATTGACGGTGGTGCGTATGTGTTGCTCGAGCGTGATGTTGCCAATACAAGTGCTTGGCAACTCAAGACGAAAAAGCTTTCAGATGCTGCCAATCCTGGCCAAACATTCAGAATTCGATTCTCGATCGCAGACACAGGAACAGCAAGCACGCTCGAAGGTGGTATTGACGATCTCAAAATCACTCGCGCAGAATGCATTGGAGCGCCGCCATGCCCAGCAGATATTTCCGGAGATCGTGTAATCGACGGTATTGATTTGGCGAGCCTTCTCTCGGGATGGGGCACGAGCGGATCTTCCGATGTGAATGGCGATGGTTCTACTGATGGAACTGAC
This sequence comes from Planctomycetota bacterium, assembly GCA_041168365.1. GTDB lineage: Bacteria > Planctomycetota > Phycisphaerae > Phycisphaerales > SM1A02 > F1-60-MAGs104. The sequence continues at coordinate 452 of JBEELA010000146.1, read as the reverse complement.
TTGACCATTGTCTTGAGTGGATGGGGAGCATGCCCAACTCAATGATCTAAGATTTTGGCAGCGGAATGATTCGCCCTCGGGCTGAAACAATTTCAGAATGGTTTATGAGAGCGCCGCGGGACGCATATCCTGGCGCTCAAACATGCTGCACCTCGCCTACGCAGACTCCGGCTCGGCTTGCAAACTCGCGCAGGACATGGTCCCGACGGCGCACACGCAAATCGAAGTGCGTGCCCAGCCGCTGGAAAGTTCTCTCGGGCGAGTTCCGCAGGCGGCCGACTGAACTTGTAAACAAATTCTTTCAACCGGATCGTGTCGGTCGCCGAGGACTGTCTGAGCCCGGCGGGATCTTTTCACGGCTGCTCACTTATGTATTTCCGCGGCTGTATCCGCGGCTGTATCCGCGGCTGTATCCGTAGCTGTTACCCGACTGTTTCCGCCGCGCATTCATC
>JBEELA010000145.1:0-2803 GCA_041168365.1 Planctomycetota bacterium | reverse complement strand
TATCCAAGAGTTCGTTGATCATGTCCAAAAGCATCCTGGCACTGGTCAAAATGTTGGTGATATATCGCACACGCTTGGGATCTGCATTTGGATCAACTCGTGCAATTTCAGAGAGCAATTCTGCAAAACCGATGATGGAATTCAGCGGAGTTCGCAACTCATGCGAGACATTCGCTAAAAACTCGCTCTTCAATCGATTCGATTCGAACAAACCAACATTCGCTTCTGACAACTCGACCACTTTCAGATCGAGCGACTCATTCATGGCACGAAGGGACTGCTGAACTTTATTCACTTCATCAAGCATCTGATCAAATGCTCGCGAGAGCTCCTCTAACTCATCGCCTGTCCGCAGAGAACTACGCACCGTCAAATCACCTCGGCGCACCTTCTCCGCGCTCTCACGCAAACGACGCACTGGAGAAAAAATCAGTTTTGTCAGAATCAAGGAAAACACAATGACTGCCAGTCCGACAGCAATAACACCACCAGCGATGATGTACCAACGATTCGAAAGAATCTGTCGTGATGCGAATGGACTTGTGCGCTCGATGACCAACACTGCACGCAGTGGATCTCCAAGCGAAGTCTCCGAAGAACGCGGCGAGAAATCGACAAAGCGCCGATCTTGAATTGCGCGCCACTGCGCTTCGCGAAGAGCTCGCGCGTATCGATAGACGATTCCACCTTCCGTCTGAAGTGTTGCAAAGAATTCGACTTCGGCAGATTCTCCGAGAAATTGGCGATATGCCTGATCCACAAAGATGTCCCCAACACTTCCATCTTCAATTTGTTCAATCGGCACAACTCGAATTGGAATCGGAATCCCCTCCGTTCGATTCAGAGCGAATCCGTTACCAACCCATGTTTCTGCCAATTGCCGCGACATTTCACGTTGACTGTCCTCGACCACCCATTCCAAGCGCATCCAAGGAACGATCAGCGCACCAGCCAAAATCAGCAGCGCCGCTGCTCCAAAGAGAATCTGGCACTTATTTGCGAGTGATGGACCACGGGGCATATGTACAGCCTATCGGAGCGAATCTCCGTTTATGCTTTACGCATGCGACGCGAAGGAACAAATTTGGAAGAAGTTCGAATGGAAGACGTCCTCTGCGACTATTGCCATTCATCGTGGACTATGGATCGGCCAATGATTGAAGGCCATCACGGTTCATGCATCTGTGGCAGTTGCCTGCGAATTGCATACGCAGCAGTTCATTTGGGCGGCAACGACGACTCTGCGCAAGGTCAACCATCGAAATGCACCATGTGCCTCGAAGAGCGAACTGATGCATGCTTCGAAAGTCCTGCGTATCCAGAAGCAATTATTTGTTTGCGTTGCATCAAGATGGCAGCGAAGGCATTGACTCGCGATCCAGATTCAAATTGGAAACCACCCACGGACGAAGCGGTTTCATAAAGCAACTCATTTTATGGACCCCGCACGCGGAAAAATTCTTGATGTCGGCACCTTCGGCCTCAATCAATCGCATTTGCCAGCGCATGATGCTGGGCCTTTCGATCCCCGCGATCTCTTCGCTTCGCCGAAAAATTTATTCGAGATGGAAATCGGAACGGGAAAAGGAACATTTCTCGTCCAACAAGCAGTGCGTCAACCCGATACGAATTTCCTCGGCATCGAATGGACTGCGGAATTCTGGAGATATGCGGCGGATCGTGTGCGCAGGCGAGAACTCTCCAATATCCGCGTTCTGCATACTGATGCCACTGAACTCTGTCGTTATTGGTTGCCCGACGAAATCGCCACCGTCATTCACTTGTACTTCAGCGATCCTTGGCCGAAGACGCGTCACAATAAACGCCGCGTTGTTCAAGACGAAACACTTCGACACTTTCACCGAGTTTTGAAACCAGAAGGCGAACTTCGCCTTGTCACGGATCATGTCGAACTTTGGAGCTGGTATCAAGAGCATGCAGAGCGCAATGCAAATCTCTTCCACATCAAACCATTTCTCTCCCCCGAATCTGCCAGAGAAGGAGAAATGGTTGGAACGAATTTTGAACGCAAGTTTGCGCGCGAAGGCAGACCGTTTATGGCGATGACTTTGGTGAAGCGGCAGGCACCGATGGCGACGCGGATGTCGGGCCACTCGGCTGGAAACTCGGCTGAAAACTCGTCGTCGATACAACCCAATCCGAGATCTTTTTCAAGACTTCCGGATCGATCTCCACTTTAATCGCCGCATATTCATCTGGCATTCCCGTCCGCGCAGGCTGGAAGAGATGATTCGCTTTGGGAATAATCACAATCGTCGGCTTCAGTGGACACTCCAAAATTCCCGTTTGATATGGCGGCAAATTGCGCGCTGGAGAAACCTGCACATCTCGTTCTCCAAAGAGAATCAACATTGGCACGCTAATGTGGCGAATCGCAGGAGCAGGATCAAGCGCAATGAATGTTCGCATCCAAGGACTGCTGACCTGAGCCAAGCCTTGCTTGACCGTCGACTCGATCGTTGCTTCTGGAGGCTTCGGTTTGGCAACGCAATCAAGTTGGGCATCAACCAATGCGCGCATCGCTAAAGTCAAAGTCGCTTCATCCGCATTCGCAACGACTGCGTCAATCAGTTGGCGGTGTTTTTCGAGTGTGAATGCCAACTGTAGTGGCGGGACTTTCATTTTCGTAAACATGTCTGCAGATTGTCCGACGAGAATCTCTCCACCAGAAATTCCAGGAGGCGCAAGCAATACCGCGAAATTCATTGCAGGGTCTGGCGCTTGCGACATCAAGAGACCAATCAAGCCACCTTCACTATGTCCAACGACCCCAATTTGTTTG
>JBEELA010000144.1:0-8131 GCA_041168365.1 Planctomycetota bacterium | reverse complement strand
ATGTCGCGTGCATTGCAAATGCGATATCGCTTCGACCTGACAAGACTGAGGAAGAAAGATCTTCTGTCGAGCAACCGCCAAGAAATGAGATGCGCGGGTCTGTTCTTTCGTCAGTGATTCCGAGTATTGGAGCAAGAACAACTTTCGAAATTCGCACAACATCGAGTTGATCCAATGCTGAATCCCCAGTTGTTGGCGGAAATCGAAATCTCCACCATGTCTTATTCACGAAGATGCCTATTTCGCCACGACTTGCAGGTGCGGGCCCAACGCTCTCGCTGATAGGTTCTAACAGTCCGGTTGCGGCAAGTTTTCGTTCGATTTCTTCGCTGGTTTGGCCAGGGGCAAATCGCGCGAGTCGGTGATATGGCAAGATGACAAGTTCTTCTCCAGGGAAAACAACCGCAGGAAAGCGCTGTGACTCATGGTCAGCCGATACGCCTGATGAGTTGCGTAAATGTTCGGCGACACGGGTTGCTGCGGCACAGCGATGGTGTCCATCAGCGATATACATGCGTTGGATGTCTTGAAAAATTTTGGTGTATGGATCAATTTCTTGCACCGACCACAGTGTGTGAGTGACGCCATCCTTCGCTGCGAAATGCAGAAGTGGGCGGTGATTCATGTCGCGTGAGAGTTGGCGAACGAATTCGTTCTGTCCCATTACTGTCAAGAGCACAGGCTCGCAGTGCGCTCCAGATGCGAGCATATGTTCCATTCGATCAAGTTCTTTTTCTGGTCGAGTCAGCTCGTGGCGACGAATATCTCCGCTTTTGTAATCTTCGACATCGACGCAGCAGACAAGTCCCGCTTGTCTTCGTCCGCCCCGTGCTTGTCGATAGACATACAAACTTGCTGTCGAATCTCGGGTCATCAACTTGCGTGCGATGAGGCCTTGCAGATTTTCTTGTCCTCTTTGATAGACAATCGGTGAGTGCGGATCCTGTTCGTTGGAAAAGTCGACTTCGGGACGGATGACCCGCATAAAATTATTTGTCTTCGTGGCGAATTGAACAGCTTCCGAGCGATCAACAACGTCATACGGAGGACATGAAACCTCCGAGGCACGGTGGGCAGGGGTTCGAATGGCCGAAAAGGGGTGAATTCGCATTGAATCGGGGAAGTGTATCGAAGGTGGAGGAGAAAAATTGAAAGTTGGCTGAAGTCGAGTCATTTGGGGGCCGAATAGATGCTTGAGATGCAAGATCAGCCTCCAATATCGTTCTTGACCACCCTGATCGAAGCGAAGGAATCAGAATCTGCTGGGCATTGCATTCGGGTGGGATCGATTGCTGCGGGGATTGCGATGGCGATTGGACTCGAGTCGGGCCAGGTCGAGTCCATTCGTGCAACTGCTCAGATTCATGACTTGGGAAAGATCACAATTCCAGATGAAATCCTGATGAAACCAGAGCGGTTGACGAACGAAGAATTCGGAATCATTCGCCGACATCCAGCAGCTGGAGATCGCCTTTTGTCCGCGTTTCCAGAACTCGACTTCGCACGCAGCGGAGTTCTTTTTCATCACGAAAGATGGGACGGTCACGGGTATCCATCTCGGCTGGGTGGAAGCGACATTCCGCTTGTCTCTCGAATCATAAGTATCGCCGACAGTTTCGACGCAATGTGCACGAATCGTCCATATTCCAAAGCGCGTTCGCCGAGGGAGGCGGTACATGAGATTGTTCGTTGCGCGGGTGGACAATTCGACCCAGACCTATCAATTGCATTCGCAGACACCTTTGAGAAAAGTAACTCGATCACCGCAATCAAAGAAGAATGGATAGTTGGATTGGACAAGCAGCGAATCCGTGATAGTCTTGTTGGTGTAGTGGCGACGGATCGCCTTGGGGGCGACCGAGAGCGCAACAGTGCAAGGAGATGGCACATGTTTGAAAAATCAGCACCATTAGTATTACTTGTCGCACGAAGTCTTTCTGGTTTCGAACGACTCATCTTGGAATTGCATTACATCGATCGTTTGACATGCTCAGAAATTTCCGAAGTTCTGGAAGTCACCGAGCAAAAAGTCAATCTGACTTTGGCAGATATTCGCTCTCGCATTAGCGGAGTGCGTAGTTCTTTTGTTGACACACTGATCGAGAATGCTGCGCCAGTCGAGCAAATGGGGTGAGGGCATCCGATGAGTTTGCTTGTGTCGCTTTCCCTGAAAATTCTGCAGGAAAACGACCTTTGATTTTATTGCAACCATCCGCTTAAGAGCGTTGTTAGATCGACTCCATCTGTGATTCCATCGTGGTTGATATCTCCCAGGCCGGGTGATCCCCAACCCGACAATACATACGCCAGGTCAAGTCCATTGACTAAGTTGTCACAATTGATATCGGCAGGCACACACGAAGGTCCGATTGACACGGTCATCTGAAGCGCGGCAGCTTTGGCTAACTGAAATTGCACGAGTGCATTTTCCTTTGCATAGAACGCTGGAAAGTTTCCACCTTGTTGTTCAACAAAGGTCAGGCTGCTGACGACAAGAAAAAGTTTTCCATCATTGAGGGCAGATCGCAAGTATCCCTGAATGGTCGAATCGGCGAGGTCGAGATCGAAGTACATCGGAGTGTGCAAAGCGATCAGCGATCCAGAGGGAAGTCCGGCGATCTGTCCTGTCGCAAATCTTCGCGGCTCGAATCGCTCACGTGGATTGTTGGAGACGTCGATCGAATTGCCCATGGAGTTGAAGCTCATCGCATAGGCGTTGCGGACTCCAGATGCCATTGGATTGTTGGGAGTCGCATATGGAGAATTCTCTAGAAACGTCGCAGATGTGAACCCATTTCGAAAGCCGCAACCGAAGAGATCAATCGATTGTCCAGCATCTGTATCTGCTTGATACTCCGGATCACTCGCTGCCAAGAAAGTTTTCCATCCGTCTGGTGTCGGGTCATACGCGATGACGAGATCATTTGCGAATTCGATTGTCAATCGCGCAGAAGTGATGGTGTAATTACTCGCGCCAAGTCCAGCGGTCACTTGTGATGCTGTCTCATATGCAATGATGAATTGACCATCGCGGCTATCGAATTCGGGTGCTCCTGGCATCGATCCAAATGTGGAAATGACCGGTCGAGTTCCGGGCGTAGCATTGAATGGATACATCCAGCGGTCGATTGTCGGTTTGGGCCATGAACCATTCACCGTACTGGCATTTGCAGAATGAATCGGAACGATTGCACCAGTGATTGCGCCAAGAAAGGCAATCAAGAATGAAACCTCCCATCTGCGATCACAGTGCAATAGTATTGAGTTTGAATGCTTCATTAAGTTCAAAAATATTAGGCAGTCACAACATACAATTTGGGCGAAGATTGACAAGAAGAGTTACACATTTATTGCCAAAGAACACCGTTCAGGGACGGTGCAGGCGGGGATTTACGGTCGTTGAACTGTTGGTCGTCATTGGCTTGATCGCATTGATCATCGGTTTATTGGGACCTGCCTTGAATATGGCCCGGCGTGCTGCAACTCGAAGTCGAGAAATGGGAGCGGCCAGACAAGTTGCACAAGCGTGGATTTCATATTCGCTTGAGCAAAATGGACAGTTATTGCCAGGATTTTTGGCGGGGCTTCCAGCATTCGAAGAAAATGGAACAGTCATTCCGCCCAACACATATGGCGGCGGCGCAACGATCTCTGCGCGTTGGCCTTGGAGACTGGCGCCATACTTTGGTGGTGACATGCGCGCTCTCTATGTTGGCGCGCAAGGCGAAGTGCTTTCGAAACTTGAGAATGGAGATCATGGCGAGTTTCTCTATTTCGCAAGTCTGTATCCATCGTTTGGTTTGAATAGCACTTGGGTCGGTGGTGACAGTGAGCGCATGGGATTTCTGCCGCAGACTTTGCCAAATGGTCAACCGAATCCACTGGGAAGATTTTTCGTATCGCGTCTCGCTCAATTTCGACATCCGCAGCGCGTTTCAGTCTTCGTATCCAGTCGTACTCCAAGCGCAATGGAAGCGCAGTCAACGCAAGGATATTTTCGAGTTGAAAGTCCATGGTTTGTTCTGTCGCAGTGGGGAGTGAAATATGACCCGCTTGATCCCGCATCATGTGGCAATGTGAGTGCGAGATATGGAGATGAAGCTGTTACCGCAACTGCGGATGGTTCGACCGAAGCAATTGCGATCGAAACGCTACGTGATATGCGGAGATGGGCCGATCAAGCGGAGACGTTTGATTTTCGCTTGACCCCGCCGTAGAACCATAACCCTGCGATTATTCCTCGTTTTCACGCAGTTTCGCAAGTGCGTTGAAATCTTCCAGCGTCGTAGTGTCCTGCGTGGATTCTTTTCCAGCAGCGATGTCGCGCAGAAGTCTGCGCATGATTTTTCCTGAACGTGTCTTGGGAAGAAGCGTCGTGAAGCGGATCATGTCGGGTCGAGCAATCGCCCCGATTTCCTTCGTGACATGTTCCATCAATTGCTTTCGAAGAGAATCGTCGGCTGCTCCTTTGAAATGTGGTGCGAGAGTCACGAACGCAGCGATGCCAGTTCCTTTGATCTCGTGTGGGATGCCAACGACAGCTGCCTCGACCACCGCTGGATGCGAGACAAGCGCACTTTCAACTTCCATTGTTCCCAGACGATGCCCACTGACATTGATCACGTCATCAATGCGTCCCATGATCCAGAAATATCCTCGCTCATCGCGTCGAGCGCCGTCACCAGCGATATACATCCCTGGAACCTTTGTCCAATATGTTTCGATGAAGCGCGCTCGGTCGCCATGAATGCCTCGCAACATTCCAGGCCACGGACGGCGAATGACCAGTAAACCACCATGATTTGCAGGCAATTCCTCGCCATTTTCATTGACTATTGCTGCATCAATTCCAAATGCTGGCAGTGTGCACGAACCTGGAACTGTCGGCGTACATCCGGGAAGTGGCGTGATGATGTGTCCACCAGTTTCAGTCTGCCACATTGTGTCGACGATCGGGCAACGCGACTGTCCAATATTTTGGTGATACCAAATCCATGCTTCTGGATTGATTGGCTCGCCAACTGTGCCAAGCAGCAGAAGACTAGACAAGTCGTGTTTGCGAGGATGTTCGTCTCCCCATTTCATAAACGCGCGAATTGCGGTGGGGGCGGTATAGAAATGGGTGATCTTGTGGCGCGCGACCATTGACCAGAAGCGATCTTCGGCAGGAAAGTTTGGCGCGCCTTCATACATCACGGTTGGCACGCGATTGGGAAGCATGCCATAGACGATGTATGAATGACCAGTGATCCAACCGATGTCTGCGGTGCAAAAGAAAACTTGATTACGCTGGGGGACAAGATTGAAAGTCATTCGCGCAGTGTGCGCGGTGTAGATCATGTATCCGCCGGTGGTATGGCAAATACCCTTTGGTTTTCCAGTGGATCCACTGGTATAGAGCAAGAAAAGCAAATCTTCAGAGTCCATTTCTTCACAGGGACATTCAGAAGATTGCTTTGAAACCAATTCGTGCCACCATTGGTCGCGACCCGTGTGCATCGTGACAGGAGAATTTGTGCGACGCACAACCAAGACATTTTTGACCTCGGGAAGTTTCTCGCACGCATCGTCGACGTTCTTCTTGAGCGCAACAATTTGACCTCTGCGCCAACTCCCATCGCACGTGATGATGATCTTGCTCTTCGCATCTTGCACGCGGTCAACAATCGCAGGCGATGCAAAGCCGCCGAAGATCACAGAATGCGGAGCGCCGATTCTTGCACACGCCAACATCGCAATTGCCAACTCTGGAACCATCCCCATATAGATGGTGACCACATCTCCTCGTCGCACACCCATCGACTTGAGCGCATTGGCCATTTGCGAAACTTCGCGAAGCAAGTCGCGATATGTCAATCGCCGAACTTCAGGATCAGGTGAACATGGTTCGCCCTCCCAGAGAATCGCCAGCTCATCCCCGTACCCGTTTTCCACTTGTCTATCGACGCAATTTGCACAGACATTCGTGGTTCCATCCACAAACCACTTCGCATCTGGCACATTCCAATCGACAACTTTTTTCCAAGGTCGATACCAATGAAAATCCTTGGCGATATCTCCCCAGAAACCCGCTGGATCATCAATCGATTTCTGATACATCTCGTGATATGACTTCAGATCAGGAACATAGATCGGGCCGATATGAGATCGAAAGTGCTCGCTCGGCTCGAAGATCCGATTTTCCTGCAGCATGCTGGTGATCGATTCACTCATCGTAAAGCAGGGTAACCCCTAGGATGTCTTTATGCTTTGGTTCGTACAAATTTCTCTGGCGACGATGCGATGTTGATCTTTCGAGATTTGCGCAGATCATTTGGATCACTGCAAGCTGTTGATGGCGTTTCGTTACACGTTGATCGTGCGGAAGTTGTCGGATTGCTCGGCCCAAACGGCGCAGGAAAATCTACAACCGTTGCGATGGCGACAGGATTGTTGCGCCCCGATTCCGGCGAAGTCGAAATTGTTGGATTTGGAGAACCAATGCGAGCAAGTGCTCGTCGACAAATTGGTCTTGCCCCGCAGGAATTGGCGCTCTACGAAGGCTTGACCGCTATCGAGACGCTTGTGTTCTTTGCTCGTTTGTATGGCGCCTCTGTTCACCGCGATGCAATTCAGGCTGGATTGGAAGAAGTGGGGCTTGCTTCGCGCGGTAAAGATCGTGTTGGGACTTATTCCGGCGGAATGAAACGCCGACTGAATCTTGCCGTGGCGCTCATCCATAAACCAAGTGTGCTTGTTCTTGATGAACCAACAGCTGGAGTTGATCCGCAATCACGCGCGCATGTGCGAGAGATCATTCGACAGCGCGCAGCAGCTGGATGCGCTGTGTTGGTGACAACGCATGACATGGAAGAAGCAGAAAAAATCTGTGATCGCATCGCGGTCATGGATCAAGGGAAAATTCGTGCTCACGGAACGCTTTCACAATTGCTGACTGCCCACGGCAGCGTGCAAGGCACAAGCGCACGAAGCTTGGAAGAAGTCCTCCTAAATCTCACAGGACGGAGCTTGCGCGAATGATTTCTCGGATGTTTGCCATCGCATTAAAAGATTTGCGCTTGCTGTCGCGTGATCGCGGTGCGCTCTTCTTCACGATTCTCTTTCCCGTGATCATCGCAGTGCTTTTTGGAATGGTCTTTGGCAGAGTGTCCACACCAGGTCCGCTCGATGTTGTTGTGGTTGTCACCGAAGATGGGCCGCTTGCACGATCCTTTGCCACTGCACTTCAAGACGATTCTGCCCTTCATGTCCAACTTGCTCAGGACAAGCAACAAGCGATTGAAATCGTTCGTCAAGGGAAAGCGGCTGCTGCGATTATTCTTCCAGATGGATTCGATGCACGTGCGGAAGCTTTGTTTTCTGGTGGCTCGATGCCACTCGATCTCTTGGGCGATCCTTCCAGATCAGCCGAACTTGGATTACTCGAAGGAAAGTTAATGGAGATTGGTTTTCGTCAGTTCATGCTTGCCGTGACGGACTCCGAGCGACTCGGTCGACAATCAACGGATATCAAGCGTCAATTGGAGAACGATAAAACTCTCAATACAGAGAAGCGATCAGCAATCATAAAACTTTTCTCTGGCGCGGAAGAACTCGCAGTGGCTCGCAAAGCCGATGATGGCAAACAAGGGGCAAATGGCGCACAGGGCACAGAGGGCGGAGAAATGACAGAATTTCGCCCCGTACGCATCCGATCCGAAATGCTTGCGCAAGATAAAGCGGATCCGCCTTCAACATATGCAGTGACATTTCCGCAGGGAGTCGTATGGGGATTAGCAGGATGCGTGATGGCATTTGTCACAACGCTTGCAAGCGAGCGTGCGCAAGGAACGCTCGCCAGACTTCGTGCAGCGCCGCTCTCTATGCATCTGATTCTTGCAAGCAAGGGTATGGCGTGCGTCGCCTCGTCGATGATCATGCAGGCACTTCTGCTCGCATTAGCATGGTTCGCCTTTGGAGTTCGTCCCATCAATCTTCCAATGCTCATCTTGGCGATGTTGGTGATTGCAATGTCGTTCACCGCACTTGCGATGATGATCGCCGCGCTCTTTCGAACAGGTGGTGGAACAGATGGTGCTGCGCGCGCATTGATTCTTGTGCTCGCAATTGTGGGCGGTGGATCGATACCGCT
>JBEELA010000143.1:0-4676 GCA_041168365.1 Planctomycetota bacterium | reverse complement strand
TCTACCACCAGAATTGCCCAGTAATTCTGCAGCATTGCTGCGAGTCAATGATGAATCAAAGGTGCACAAAGTGCGAATTGCTCGATCGACCAACTTGTCGTTTGTCGCAGCAAGATCGACCATCAGATTCCCATGCACTTTTCCCAACTGAGTAAAAAGAATTGTTGTGATGCAATTCAGCGCAAGTTTGGTTGCCGATCCAGCTTTCAATCGCGTGGAGCCTGTCAGCATTTCCGCCCCTGTTTCCAGCACAATCAGATGATCGCAATCTGCTGGAGCTTTGAGTGCAGAGCACACTAGAAATCCAGTGAGCGCTCCTTGCGCCTTTGCAAGAGTGATCGCGCCAAGTGCATAAGGCGTCGTACCCCCAGCTGCAATTGCCAGCAATGCATCAGTGGATCCGATCGCATGCGCTGCGAATTCTGCAGCGATGCCGTCATACTCATCTTCGCGGCGTTCGCTGCTCTTTCGAAGAGCCATATCGCCGCCAGCAATCAAACCAATCACTTGACCTGGATCACTGCAGAATGTTGGAGGGCATTCACTTGCATCAAGCACGCCAAGACGACCCGATGTCCCGGCGCCGCAATAAAACAATCTGCCGCCAGTGCGAATGCGAGGAACGAGAGCATCGACGAATCCAACGATCGCGGGCGCTGCGTTTGCAACTGCGGTATGAACAATCGCATGATCATGCGCCATCGCGCGCACTTGTTCGAACGTTGTCAGCAAGTCAAAATTTTCGGAACTTGCGTTGCGCTGTTCTGTCGCGACATGACTGCGATCTGGAGGGAGCGCAGATTTGCTTGTGTTTGTCATGGAATTTGACTGCTTCCATCTGGTGTTGCCTTCAACTCCCGCACGAAGAAAGACCACAGAGCGCTCTCTTCCGATGGACCGAATCCACCATGGCCAGCCTTGGGAAAGAAAAGCATGTCGAATGAAAAGTCGCGGTCGTACAACTTCTGCGCAATCGCCCAACCGTTTGATGGATGCACGTTGTCATCTTGCATTCCATGAATCAATAAAAATTTTCCAGCCAACTTGTCTGCGTGAAGAAGCACGCTGCCATCGTCATATCCTGCTTTGTTTTCTTGAGGCGTTCGCATGAAGCGCTCGGTATAGATCGAGTCGTACTGCCGCCAATCCATCGGACCAGAGCGTGCGACCGCTGCCTTGAAGACATCGGGATATCGCACAAGCGCAATCGCAGACATGTATCCGCCATACGACATGCCCGTGATTCCTACCCGCGATCCATCGATTCCAGGACGAGTGGCGATCTGCCGAACAGCCGCAGCTTGATCATCTAAATCGGGGCCACCAAGTTTCAGATATGTCGCATCCTCGAAAGCCTTGCCTCGACCTGGCGTCCCTCGGTTGTCGATTTGCAGGATGACAAAGCCAAGTTCGCAATCCGCCCGAGGCGATGAGAATCGATTAGAAACATTTGCAAAGTATGGCCCACCATAGGCATCCACAACCAACGGCCACGACTTCTTCGGATCAAAAGTGCTAGGGAAATGCAGCGTTCCGTAGATATTTGTCACTCCGTCGGCGGCTTTCAACTTGACCAGTTCTGGCATGGGGATATTGCGCGAGGACCAGATATCGCTTGCTCCTTCCGCGAGCTGCGCGATCACCTTGCCATCTGCTCCATATAGTTTCACCGATGGAGGTCGTGAAATCGTCTCATCACTTGCAACAAAGTATTGCCCATCAGGCGAAATTCGAAACCGGGCGTACGTCAAATCATCTGGGGTCAAGCGCCTTTGTTGAGTCCCATCAAGATGAACACTCATCAACTGCGGGTTGATCTGAGTTTGTGCGGGAAACGCTGTATAGAAAAGCACTCCCACTTCTTCGTTGACTTCGACAATCTTTCCCGCGGGGAATTCGCCGCTAGTCAATGGGATGACCTTCGACGAGTCGAGCGATCGAAGCTCGTACTGCTTGAATCCAGTTCGCTCGGTTGACCAAATGAATCGGCGACCATCTGCGAGAAAATCCATTTCAGGCATATGGTGATTCCAGTGAGGTTGCTCTTCGCGAACAAGCACTCGCACCACACCGCTCTTTGTATCGGCGGAGCAAAGTTCGAGCACATCATGACGGCGATTCAACCGATGAAAAATCAGTTGGTCACCTGTGGCGGAATATTCCACACCATAGATGTATTGCTCATTTGGACCTACATCGATCGTGCGAATGTGTGTCGAAGGATCGCCATCAGGATCAGCGCAAAATGCCTTGATATCCAGCACAGAGAGTCCAACAATTGGATTGGGATCGCCTGGCTTTGGATAGCGTTCTGTTTCGACTTCTGGGCGCAATTTCGTCAGCCCAGACAGAATGGCGTACAGCGGGACTTGCGCATCATCAAAGCAATAAAACGCCAATTGTTCACCGGTGGGACTCCACCACATGCCCGTGGTTTGATCGAGTTCTTCGCCGTAAACCCAGCTTGCTGTTCCATATCGCAGAGTGCTTGTTCCATCTGTCGTCACCGCACGCTTCGCAGCGTTGTCACATTTCAAGAAGAGGTTTCCGTCGCGCGATTCTGCGCTCATCGTCTTATCTGCGGAAAATGCGATCGGCTGCTGTCGTCCACGCGATGGCGCCATCGGTTCTTTGCGAGAAGGTCGAGGTCGACTTGCTGCTGGAGCATTGTCATCACCTTCTATTGATGGAGTGATTGCACCAGTGGTCAAATCAACAATCGACCACGGGCCAGTTTGGCGAAACCACATTTGATTCTTTGCGATATCCCAGCGCACATCTCGAATAGTGCTTGAGGGCGAACGATTAAAACTTCCCGAAATCGACGCGCCACGATCTGCGCCAGGGAGTTGATCGTACGGAGTCCAATCAGCACGGGCGATTGCGCAGAGCAGAATTGCACAAGCAAAAAATGTGCAAGCAAAGTGAACTGGCGTTGCATGAATTCGGACCGAACGCCCAGAGCAAGAGCGCATCATTTGTCAGCCCACACGAGCCATTTGCTGAAATTGTGCGAGACGCTTCGTGATTTCATCAAACTTCAAAGTTCGCATGCGATCAAGTCCGAACGCTTCGAGCGAGAAACTGGCGACAACGGTTCCATACGCCATTGCTTTCTGCAGCGATGCGAAATCAAAACGGCCTTCGCGGGCGAGATATCCCATGAATCCACCTGCGAAACTATCGCCTGCGCCTGTCGGATCGACAACATTCGCATCATCAATTGGAAAGGCTGGAATGACTGCAGAACCTTCGGGATGAATGAGAATCGCTCCATGCTCGCCCTTCTTGACGACCACAAACTTTGGGCCCATCTCGAGAATTTTTCGCCCTGCGCTGATTGCGTTGCGAACGCCTGTCAATTCTCCAGCCTCGCTGTCGTTGACGATCAAACCATCAACTCTTTGCAGAAGCGCAGACAACTCTGGATTGGCAGTACGAATCCATAAATCCATAGTGTCAGCAACGACAAGTTTTCGCTTTGGAAATTGATCGACGAATCCAAGTTGCACTGAGGGATGAGTGTTGCCGAGGAAAACAAGTTCACTGTCAGCGTATGCAGCAGGAACACGCGGAGGTTCTTCTTGAAGAACTCCAACTTCGGTGAAAAGCGTCTCGCGACGATTCACATCATCGAAATATTTTCCGCCCCACGCGAAAGTTCTTGAATTTGTCCGAGATTCCAAGCCGTCCAAACAGACGCCTGAAAAGCTTTTCAGGATCGAATGGTGTTCGGTTGGCCAATCTCCTCCAACAACTGCGACCAGTCTGACTGGACAAAGTTGGCTCGCTGCGGCCGCGAAATATGCTGCGCTTCCACCCGAAACTCCTTCACGCTTGGCGCGAGGTGTCTGGACGGTGTCAATTCCGATAGTTCCTGTTACGACGAGTTTCACGATGTGATCGTATCGCTTCGGCGAAAACTCCGTGCCCAACCGATACCGATTGCGACCCCAGTCAATGATCCTGCGACAACATCAAGAGGCATCATCCGCAATTCAGTTGGAAGCGCGTTGATCGCAAAGAGCGTCCCAATATCGCCAGTCATGCGGTTTGCAACAAAGAGTTGATATGCACCTGCGAGCAAGATCGGCGAGATGAAGGCGAGAATTGGTTGCACATTTGGGGCGAAAAGGCGAAAGGCGATACCAACTGCAATGCCGCCGATGCATGCTCCACCGAATGCCTGACCTTTGGACATTGTGCGAATGACTAACCACGCAATCAAAGGAAGAAGCACTCCTGTGATCGCGCCACGAAGCGCATCGCTATCGAAATATTCTTTCCACATGGACTCGCCAGGAAATCGCTGCGCGATATCGGGCGGCGATCCTGAAAAGCGAAAGATCAACACAACGGATATTGCAGATGGCAAGGCCCAGATCATCGTTTCGATTGCAAGAGAAGGTAGAGATGCGCCGCCAAAGATCGCTCCTGCAATTGATGCACTTCGCAGCGTCAGACCTGCAAGACCAGCACCAAGGACGAAGACTCCGACAACCGCGTTGACCAAGCGACCTGCGATCATTGCCAAGATTGTCAGCAGGATCATGACTGCACCAAGCGTCAAGATTGCGCTCGTTTTCGAAGTTGCCAGCGTGACGCAACCCGCGGGTTCTCCGCACACATCGATCATTCGATTCGACGATGTCGATCCCAGCCAAAGTGCTCCGACA
>JBEELA010000142.1:0-5655 GCA_041168365.1 Planctomycetota bacterium | reverse complement strand
CGCTGGCGAATTGACGATTGACTCTCTCAAAAGCGATTCGCGTCCCATTCAGTGGAATCAGAAAGAGTGGCCAGGAAAACTTCGCGTTGTTCGTACTCCAAACAATGTGGACTTAGTGATGGATGTCAAAATGGACTCCTATCTTCCTGGAGTTATTGCGAAGGAGCTTTATCCATCGTGGTGCGACGCGGCCTATCACGCGCAAGCGATCGCTGCGCGAAGTTTCGCAGTCGTCGAAGAGGCGCGCTGGGAGGGCCGACGACACTATGACATGGTCGCTGGACAGCAAAGCCAGGCGTGGATCGGCGCAACTGAAAACCGCAAAGCACTCTCTGCAGTTCGTGATACGCGAGGTCAAGTCTTGGTGCACGATGGGTTGGTCGTCCCGGCGTACTACTCGAGTGCGTGCGGTGGTCGACCTGCAAACGCGCTTGGCGTGCTCACTGACAATCCATTTCACAACATCGATTGTGTCTCGACGGGAAATGTCTCTGCTCGTCGCACTTCATGCTGTGAAGCAACTTCGGTTGCGACATGGAAAGCGTCTATCGCGCTGACGAAAGTCCAGGCTCGTCTTCAAGCGTGGGGGAGTGCAAATGGCCGCGCAGACTTAGCCGCTCTTGAACTTCCGACAAGCATCGTGGTCGCAGAGAAAAACGCTGCAGGTCGTCCCGAGCAGTTTCGCATTCAGGCTCGCAAGGGCGGCTCGGTCCTCATCGAGTCAGAAGATTTTCGTCGCGCAATGAATGCCGCAGGAGACCCAAAGTCCAGCATGCGTTCGTGCGATTGTTCCATTCGAATTGCAGGGGGAAATGCAGAGTTTTCTGGGCGCGGATTTGGCCATGGCGTGGGACTTTGCCAACACGGTGCGCAGGAGATGGGTCGCAAGGGCAGGACCTATCAAGAGATTCTTGCCCGTTACTATCCTCAATCAATGATCGTGCAGGCTTGGAAATAATCTGTGTTTACTGGACTTGTCCAATCCGTCGGCACAATCGCTCATCACACAGCGACCGCAAGTGGAATGCACATGGTCATTCAATGTGGCGAGATGGCGTCGCGACTTCGTCGTGGTGATTCGGTCAGCGTTCACGGCGTGTGTTTGACTGCAGTTGAAATTCGCTCGGGTCAATTCGAGGTTGATGTCATTCCTCAAACTCTTTCGATGACAACACTCGGAGCAATGTCCGACGGGGATTCAGTCAATCTCGAACCGGCACTGCGCATGGGAGATCCGATGGGGGGTCATATCGTGCAGGGCCATGTCGATTCAATCGGCGAAATTTCTCTCGTTGATCGGACGGATGGCCAGTGGCGCATTCGAGTGAAGTCACTGCGCAACGACCGCGATTCTCTAGCACTCATCACTGCGCAAGGTTCGATCACATTGAACGGCGTTTCACTGACGATTGCACATTGCACCGCAGATTGGTTTGAAGTTGCGCTGATTCCAGAAACTCTTGCACGCACGACTCTTGGCAAAGCGGTGGCTGGAGATCGCGTCAACATAGAAATCGATTCGGTTGCACGGATGATTGATCAAGCAGTTCGTCGACACCTCGACGCGCGATAGTCCGCCACGCTGCAGTCAGTTCAAATCCCAGTCCAGCTCGCACAAAGTAAAGTCAGATCGTCGATCTGTGGAAAGTCGTCCGATTCTTCGTCGAGTCGCTGATTGATATTTTCGATGAACTCGTGCGAACTTTCGACCGATGCGAATTCATTGAAGACATCCAAGTATCTATGGTTGGGCAATCGTGGCGCAGAGGGATCTTGGCCCAACTCTGGGAATGCCTGCTCAAATCCGTCGGTATAAAAAAGCAATTTGTCGCCTGCAGAAAGAGTGATCACCTTTTCGGTGAAAGTTTCGTCTTCAAATACTCCCAGAAGTCCGCCAACAGTTGGAATCGCTTCGCACGTGCCTCCGCGAGAGATCCGCATCATCGGAAGATGCCCAGCACTTGCAACGGTGAGTTGTCGATTGCGTGTATCGATGACCGCATAAATTGCAGTTGCGAAACGCGTGGTTCGCCCAGCGCGAGTCATCATGTCTGCATTCACCTGAGTGAGTGCCTCGCTTGGGGAAAGAATGCGATAAGAATTTCCATTGATCTCTTTGGTTGGGAGACTTCGAGAAATGACCAATGTCAGCAGCGCTGCAGGCACCCCATGGCCTACCGCATCCGTTACAAAGAGTCCAAGATGATGCTCATCTAGACGCATGACGTTATAAAGATCGCCTGAGACATAGGCTGCAGGCCGCCAGAGAGCAGCCGATGCAATTCCCCCGAGGGTAGGCAATATGCGCGGCAGAAACTCTCGCTGAACGCTTGCTGCCAATTGTAATTCTTCTTGAATATTGTCGATCTGGTTGCGCAAGCCACCAGAAGATTTTATCGCTGATGCCGTGTCAAGTTGCAGTCGTCGAATCTCTCGTTGTCGCGCGATGAGTGCGGACAAAGCTGTCGCCAAATGTTCTGGTCCAAGTTGCGGGTCAAGCACAAATGAAATTCCCGCTGGCGCATCATGATTCTCACCAAATTCTGCGCAGAGTGCGACGACAGGAATCATCGAAGTGATCGCCTCTTCGATTGCAGGCGACTGCATATTTTCAACCGTTGGAGCGCCAACAACTACCAATGCTTGCACTTCTCGGACAGCCATTGCAATCGAAATAGGATCGCGCTCGTTCATAACCCGAGCATCAAAATCGAATCGTTCACAGAGCACCCGCGCAACGGTTTCGTGCGTGTCCCCAGGCTGAAGCGATATGACTGCAATTTGTGGTTGCAGAGTTCGCCGAGATTGATGTTGTGATGGAATTGCCAAGAGAATCAAATGGTAATGAATCGATAGTATTTTGGGTATATGGCAAACAAACTCTCATCCGCTGAAATCACTGCGAAAATGTTATGCGTCCCACACTGGTCCCGCTCTGGAGATTTGATTGAGCGGACTTTTGCTTTTCCAGATTTCATCGCATCGATGCGATTTGTCAATCAGGTGGCAATTGAAGCAGAGCGCACCCAGCATCACCCTGACATTCTCGTCAAATACAACAAGGTCACGCTTGGATATTCAACACACGATGCTGGTGGATTGACGGTCAAAGATTTCGATGGTGCGATCGCTGCCGATGCGGCGTGCGGAATCTGAACGAGCCCGGCCTGAATCGGAACTTTATTTCGTGTCTTTCGTGCCTCGCATCAATTCCTGTCGAACATAAGTCGCTCTGACTTCTCGATCAGCTTCTTCGCTTTCCAGTGAACGAGGATCGATCAGAGAAAGATGCGCTGGTTGCACTTGCAGAAGCAAGCGCTGAATAGTCGTCAGTTCAATCGGCAGAAGCCCCATCACCACACCGAAGCGCATACGACTGAGATCCTTGGTCGCCGCATCGGCAGTCAGCAATCGCGCTGCGCTCAAATTTGCATGCGCCCGAAAGACGATGTCTTCGATTCGGCTTCGATAACGGGCAAGAGCCGCGGTGCGGGCTTCGCGCTCGTACCCGATCAAGCGAGGAAGCACGATGCCATTGAATTCTTCAAGCAGTGCATCTTCGGTTGCTCCAAGAGTTGTTTGATTCGAAAATTGAAAGAAATCTCCTATCGATTCAGAGCCTTCGCCGTAATAACCGCGCACCGCAAGATGCAGTTCCTTCGCCGCGCGCTTGATTCGATCCGTTTCCTTCATAATCTGCGCGCCTGGTAAATGGAGCATCGCACTCATGCGAATGCCACACCCAACATTTGTCGGGCATGCCGTCAAATATCCCCATCGAGGATGAAATGAAAAATTGGTGCAATTCGCCAGCGCATTTTCGAGTGAGAATGCCTCCTTGAATGCATCGGATAATCGAGATCCTGCACAGAGAAATTGAATGCGCAGATGATCTTCTTCATTGACCATGATGCTTGAATGTTCGTCGCTGGAAAGAGCGAGGGCACGCGGTCCTTCGCTATTGGCGAAGTGACGCGAGACAAGGTGCCTTTCAGAAAGCAGAATGCGATCACGCGATGGCGCAGATTGCAATTCGATCCACCGCATTCCCTGATCGTGATCGGTTCCATTGCAAGACTGATCAACTGCCCGGCGAACAACGCGCATGATTTCTTGTCGTACTGGATTGCTTGCTCGACTGATGAAGGGAAATCCAGAGATGTTGCGTGCTAAACGCACGCGACTTGTCACGACGACATCGGAATCTGGTCCGACTTGAGACATTGCAGCGGAGAAGGGCTGGCTCATGGCGACGGAGAATCCAATGCTTTCAGTTCGTCTCGCAATTTCGCGGCACGCTCGTATTGTTCCGCAGCGATTGCAGCTTCAAGATCACGCATCATCTTCACGCGCAAGTTCTGCAAGCGTTCGATTTCCGCTCCGCCCACTGGGCTTCTTCCCAAGTGATGTGTCGCACCATCTTGCGCACTCTCGATAACTTTTTCGATCATCGGCATGAACGCGTCATAGCACGCAGGGCATCCCAGCGTCGCGGACTTTCGAAAGATCGTGAAAGTCAAACCGCATGCGGCGCACTTTGCAGATCGTTCCTTGCTCTTGGCGGCTTCAACTTTCGCAACTGATCCAAGCTTTGGGAAAATATCTGCGAGAGGTTGTTCAACTGGCAGCGGATATCCCGCAGCGATGGCATGTTCCGAGCACAAATGAACTTCTTTCGAATCGCCGCCTTTGATGACGATTTCGTGCACGACTGCGGGCTTATCGCAATGATCGCAGTTCATTTCTGAACCACCACGCGGCGAATCTCCGCAAGTTGCCCCAAGAGCGCAGGCATGCGATCAAGAAGTTGAATCGTCGATCGATCACTCAGTGAAGCTGAGGGATCTGGGTGACACTCAAGAAAAATTGCATCAACACCAGCTGCAACCGCAGCGCGCGCAAGCAGTGGTGCATGATGAGGATTCCCGCCACTTGTCTCGCCTTCTCCAGGTTTTTGCGTCGAATGAGTTGCATCAAAGCAAACAGGAACACCCATCTGCATCATGTCGCCGACACCAGCGAAATCATTCACAAGTCTGTGATATCCAAAGAATGTGCCGCGTTCAGTCAGCATGATTTGTTTCGCACCACTCTCACGCAATTTGCCGATCGCTCCAGTCATTTCGGCGGGAGCCATAAATTGTCCCTTCTTCACATTCACGGCTCGGCCAGTTGCGGCAGCGGCTGCGAGCAAGTCGGTTTGCCGCGCGAGGAACGCGGGAATTTGCAAGATATCGACCGCCTGCGCGGCGCGTGCTGCTTGTTGTGGTTCGTGAATGTCGGTCGTGACAGGCACGCCCAAATCCGATTTCAATTTCGCCAGCATGTCGCATCCGCGTTCCAACCCAGGGCCGCGCGCGCTCTTGACGCTCGAACGATTTGCTTTGTCGAAGCTTGCTTTGAAGACAAATGAAAGTCCATGCTTTGCGCAGGCATCACGCATCGTTTCGCCGATGCGCATGTTGATTGCATCGCTTTCCAAGATGCATGGACCGGCAATAATCAGCAGTGGGCCACGGCTTCCTGCACCCAAAGTCGATGGTGACTGTGAAAAAAACAAGGTGCTGTCAAGCGCCATAATTAGATTTTTCCATTCAAAATAATCTTCATATTCATTGGCATTGCATCTTATTTTATCCGATAGTTCGATTGAAG
>JBEELA010000141.1:0-2541 GCA_041168365.1 Planctomycetota bacterium | reverse complement strand
TTCGATTTGCTTTTGCTTTTCGATGTTTGCGCCGATTGCAGAACTCAGTCCGACTAGAATGCAGCCGCTCATTGGAAGGAGCGAAGCCATCATCAGAAAGCAACCGATCCGTGCTGCCACGGATGCAGACGTTCGCACTCGATGAATATTGTCCATGCGTATGTTCATGCAATCAATCCTCCAAAGACCAGCATCTTATAGCCCCAAGACAATAAAATCGCAGCACCAAAGAACCACCAAAATCTGCCGCCGAATTTATCTGTGATCGCACTGAGCATTCGAGATCCTGTGAGTGCCGCATATGACGATACGACTGCGAATCCAGCGGTGGCAAGTGCAAGCAAAAAACCCATCGGTTGCGCTCGAAATGAATCAAGGAATCGGCCATCTGCAGCGAGTGCGAATGCCGTTGTCATTCCACAACTAGGGCACGGCAAGCCAACCGTTGCAGGCCATGAACATGCTGGAATTCCCAGTTGCGTATGTGTTCCCATTCCTACAGAAGCAGGCTGAAGCCACGCCGCCACGGACAAGAGCGTGATTGCGCAGAGCGAAAGCGCAGCGACAACTAAACGCTCTCGGGTTGAAAGATGCGCTCTTTGTCGAGTTGCAACTGGCGAGGAAGTTGATGCAACACTCATTGAACATGCATCGTAGTCGATCAAGATGCGAAACGACTAGTCTTATGTGATGTCACTCGCATGGATCGATGGCCATCTTGATCTCGCATACATCGCAATGCAGAGCGGTGATATTCGCAGAGAACCCACAGTTGGTGAAGACCGCTGCGTCAGTCTTCCCGCACTCCGGCGTGGAAATGTCGGCGTGATTGCAGCCACGATTTTCGTGGAAAAAAATCCTAATGCTGCAGCGAAGCCTTGGGAATATCGAGATGAACAAGATTGGACTGGCGCAAATCGTGCGGCCGAATTGCAAATGTCTTATTACGAAACGCTCGAAAATGAAGGACTTGTAAGCATCGTTCGCACGCGCGAAGATCTTGCTGATGAAAGCAAAATGCGTTTGCTGATTTTGATGGAAGGCGCTGATCCCATTCGAGATGCAAATGACGTTGCTCGGTGGCATCGTCGCGGCGTACGAATGTGTGGATTGACTTGGGCACTTGGCTCGCGATTCGCAGGCGGAAACTCGAATGACGGAGGATTGACTTCAGCTGGGCGCGATGTAGTTGCGGCATTTGATTCGCTCGGCATTGTGCATGATGCGAGTCATCTTTCGGATGCTGCGTTCGATGATCTCGTTGGCGCAACGTCTCGACCAATCGTGGCATCGCATTCGAATGCGCGCGCTTTCATGGGATCGAATCAACGCCATATCCGCGATGACCAAGTGCGCGAAATCACTCGGCGCGGCGGAGTCGTCGGATTGAATTTGTACGGCAAGTTCCTGGCGGTCGATCGACCAGCCACTTTGAATGATGCGCTTGATCATGTCGAGCATATTGCTGCGCTGTCTCGATGCGACGATGTCTGCGTTCTTGGATCGGATCTCGATGGCGGGTTTGGACCAGCGTCGGCGCCAGAAGGGTTGCGCGGACCAGAGCACTTTGTCACGTTGACAGATTCGATGACCTCACGAGGCTGGAACGCGACGGCATGCTCAAAATTCGCTCATAAAAATTGGCTTCGAGTCTGGAATGCCGCACTCGCTGAGCGGCGATAAACCTCTGGAATCATGCGGTTTCTGAAGAATTCAGATCGACTCGACGGCGAACAACTGTACCCATGACCGCGACATCGATGCGTGCGTGAAGCAAGACGCCAGTTCGGTGCAGAAGCGCTGCATCTCGCGCGTCATCGAGCAAGATGTGTTCGATGACTCGCACATGAGTGGAATTGAGTTGCGGACAAGCAGCGCAGAGCAATTTCCAATTCGCACGCGCCCAGCCAGCCGCAATTCGAAGTCCATTCGTACCAGTGTTTGATTGAATCAAGTGCAGCGCTGCAAATTCATCAGATGCCAATTGGACAGTTGTAGCATCTGGGCAATTGAATGCGAGAGCTGTGAACTCTGGAAAATAATCCCGTACAACTCCACTATTTGTTGCGGATGATTCTTGCTGAGAAGTTGTTGGCAACGGCGCAGCAATCGAAGGTGTGACATGTTTGGGCACAATCTCCACTGGAGCCTGCGACTCCTCGATATGTGCTTGCTGCGATACGACTGCAGGTCGTGCCATGGGTCGATCTCGATCCGAAAATCGATCTAGATTTCCATTCTTCGCAATTCCAATGAATTCCAGTGCAGCCGCGATATCGAGCGAGCTCAACATCGCAAGCGGAACAGGCCCCGATGATTCGACTCGATCGACCCGTGGAGAATGTGCGCCAAGAGACAAGCGCACGGAGAGCGTTCTTTCCGCTGCCCATGCAATCAAGGAATTGCATGCTGATTGTGCGGATGTTTCTAGGGATCCAACAAAGGCAAGAGCGATCTCGCATGGCGCTGCGCCAGCAATTTTGCCGGCTTGCACAACTGCTTCAATTGTCTTTTTTGCTGCAGCAAGCGCAGTTTCATCGG
>JBEELA010000140.1:0-4455 GCA_041168365.1 Planctomycetota bacterium | reverse complement strand
CCATCTGGCCTGGAAGCAGATATCTCAAATTTGCCTTCACACTCCATCTTGTCAAAGGGGCGACATCGCCCTCATGCCTGATGACAACTGGAATTGAATCAAAGGTGATTGATCGAGCTGGAAGAGTGCGACTCGCAATCCAGACATTGCTCCAAGTGCCAAGATTTGTGGAAACTTCGTAGGTCCATCGATCAAGGACCATTGGCAAGTCGGTCGGATTTCGGATGTCCAGGTTCAATACATATTCACCCACACTTGGTCCGTCAGAGACCTTGTCAAGCGACTCCACGCGTACTTCTGGTGTTGCGGTGCATCCAAGCAGAATGCTCGGGAGCATCAAAAGAACAAGAAGTCTGGCGACCATAAGCGCAATCTATACCTTTGTGGGCATAGGATGGGTTGAGTGCATTCGATCATTCGACGAAATCTCCCAAAGTCTGTTGGAACTATTCCCGCATTATCGCTTTTTTGTGCATATTTCTGTGCATTCGGATACATATTCAATTCTCTTGCATTCGCTCAGGAATCCGCAGTTGTAGCCGTCGATGATTCTCCCGCGGCAGAACAGATGTTGTCGCAAGCCGAGGATCAAGCTGCAAATAATCCCGCCGAGTCTGCACGCCTTATCAGTCGCGTTCTGGAAGAATTCGGCCGCAAGTTGGTCAGAGTCTCAGGCGAGCAAGATCGATTCGTGGATGGTCGATCACGCGCAGAGTCATTCTTGCGATCGCATCCGCAAGTGATGGCAAAATTTCGATCGGCACAAACTGGCGAAGCGGAGCGATTGATCGCAGCAGGGGAAGATCGAAAAGTTGTCGAGACTCGACTTCTGACTTCGGGAGGTCTCCTTGCAGCGGTTCGTGAAACTCAGCGTGCGATCGAGTTGGCGCAATTCGCCTCGGCGCAGAATCTTCTTGATTCGATCAAGGATCATCCAGATATCTCATCACTTGATCCATCAATTCACGAGACTCTTGTGGTGTTGACAGCATGGGGAAATGGTGATGATGCGAGGGCATTGTCTGCCGTGGACATTCTCAAAAATTCTTCAGTGGAGAATCTGCGTCAGTTGGGTGAGAGACTCGCTGTCACTATCAAGAACCCAATGGTGGGAAAGCAAGCATCGATCGATCCGCTCGCGCCATCGCGATTTGGTCCGATACCAACCAACGCAGTTCAACTCTGGAGCGAGCCGCTCGAAAATTCTATTTACTCTCGCCTTCAAGAGTCACTCGAGAGTGGAGTCCCAATGAACAATATCGAGGGATCTGCGGCAAGTGGTCGATTTCTCGTGTCGATTCCAACGATTGATGGGCCCATTGTGCTGATCAATGAAGCCTATGTTCTTCGAGCATTTGACGCATTTTCCCACCTTCCAAAGTGGCGCCAAGCAATCGGAAATGCGAATGCGCCACGGACCGACACACAAGCCGGAGATCTTGAAGTCGCTGTTGTCGCAACGGATTGTGTGCTGGCACTTTCAGGTCACGCACTCGGTACCGAACGAAGCGGTGGTGGTCGTCTTGTTTGCCTCGATTTGTTGACTGGTCGCAAGAGATGGGAGCTTGCACCGGATCGTTTCGTAGGACAGTCAGAATTCCGCGAGTTCTTTTTTTATGGTGCCCCAACTGTGGTTCACAATACTGTTGTGTTACTGGGTCGAAAGATGACAGGTCGTCTTGAAACTGTTTCAACAGTCGTTGGCGTAAATCTCCAATCGGGAGAAGTCGAATGGATCACGCCAGTCGGAGCCGCACCGGGAATTCGTAGCGTCAGTTCGCGCCCCTACACAACACCCACAACTCTTGGTGGAAAAGTCTTCGTCTCGACTGGAGCTGGTACATCGGCATGCATCGAGGCAAGCGATGGTCGCATTCGTTGGATTCGCCGAGATCCAGTGTCGATTCGCGATATCCAAGTGGAAGCTATGCCATGGGAAATGGGCGGCGCCATCGTTACGACGTCAGGTCTCTTGACGATCGCTCCTGGTGCAACAGAATTGCAACTCCTCTCAATCGATACCGGCGAAGTCATCGATACATTTCCCATTGGAATTGCAACCAAGTGGGGCGCAATTCGATATCTCCTGACCGATCGAGAGCGTTCGTTGGTCTATGGGATAGGAGATGGTTTGACTGCGTTCAAAGTGAACGATCTACGAACACCTATTTGGAAATTCCCTCTAATTCCTGCAGAAAATGCAGCTATTTCGAGGAGTGATCGATCGGGCATTCGAGGTCGAGTGCAATCAGGTTGGATGGAAAATGGTCGTCCAGGCTTGATTGTT
Source organism: Planctomycetota bacterium (assembly GCA_041168365.1). Taxonomy (GTDB): domain Bacteria; phylum Planctomycetota; class Phycisphaerae; order Phycisphaerales; family SM1A02; genus F1-60-MAGs104. Next base: position 2,168 of record JBEELA010000140.1, on the reverse strand, counting down.
CCGATGGGCTCAAGCGCGCTACTCATCAATGGAGATGATGGCACAACGGTCCTTTCGATTCCGTGCGAAGGGCCAGCAAATATTATTGCCCGCGATGGTGTGATCGCCGCTGCCACCAATGACTCGCTTCAAGTTCTGATGGATGCTGCTCGTGCGAAGGAGATATTACTTGCGGCAACCAACGAACGACCACAAGATGCAGATGCCATCATCGGCCTCGTCGAATTTGCGCTGCGTGCTCGTGACGCAGACCTTCTGCGAATCGCAACGAAGTCAATCGAGCCAGCGATCGAGGCCACTCGTCAAAGTGTGCAACGCCGAAGTCGGTTTGTTTCGATTTTGATCGACGCGGCAAGGAGTGGTCTTTTAGGGCGCGATGGATCGGACACTCTCTTTGCAGCAATCGTTCGTGCGCACCCAAACGCTGCAGAGCGTGCGATGGCGCTTGTCGCGCAGGGAGATTGGCTTGCAGGATCTGGTCGTTCGAGTGGTGCAATCGCAGTCTGGAGAATGTTGCTGGCAGATTCGGACGCATCGGCTGTCATGATTTCAGATTTCGACGGTAATGCTCAATCGTCAGTGCGCAGTGGATCTGCCGCAGCGTTACAGCGATTGGATCGAATGGCTTCTATGGCCGGAGGGCCTGCAGAAGCTAAGCAGGCATCGGAGAATGCTCCATCAAATGCATCGCCATCAGAACTTGAACGTTTCGCAGGTCGCATGCCCTGCACGGTTGAGGCAGCACGCGCTTGGATGCAGGCAGCGCAATTACGAATGAACGAAAATGAAATTGCGATTGCAGCTGGAGATTCTTCGGCCGCAGTCGATGCTGCGATTGCGACTGCCAATCGTGTTGTCGTGACAGAGATTCTTAACGAAGCAGTTGCGCTGATGAAGAAATCTGATCTCGAAATCACCGCAGCACAATTACTGGATCGTTCCGTGATGGCTGGGTTCGATGTGCCGATCACTTCGCTCGGCGGACTTGATGCATCGCGTGCTCTCTTGGCATCTCCCGCGGCTTCTCTTGTCGAGAATCTGCCTCGGTCGGTTGCTGCAACCAAAGTGATCACGGCTTCGACCGAGGTCACTGCGCGACTTATTCCAGGAGTTCTCGCTCCTCTACGCGACAATGGAACCTCCCTCGCACCAAATACAAGAACTTATCTTTTGACCGATCGGATTCTGTCATGTCTTGCAACGCCAGACTTGGGATTACGCTGGGCAATTCCACTTCCTGCAGAAATGCTGCGAGTTATCCCGACAAGAGATGGTGTGCTCGTGATAGACCAACCAACTCGTGATACTCGAGGCGCACAAAGAATCGATGATGCAGGAGAAGTCCGCTGGCGTATTGACGACTTCTCAATTGCAGTTTCCGAAAATGGTGTCGCAGGCGATCGACCAGAATGCCTTGTCATCACAGGCCATGAGAATGTTGTTGCCGTTCGTGTCGATGGCGCTCTTGGTGCGTTCGCTCTTGGTGATGGGCATCCAATATGGCGCAGCGCGACGACAGTGGATGAAATTGGTTGCGTAGATGCAAGCGAGACGCTAGTTGTTGTTGCAGGCACGAGAGTCAATAGCAATGCAAGAACATCTTGGATTGTCGCAATGGATCAAGCCACGGGCAAAGCCATCGCAGAATTGCCCGTGCCCGACGATGAACAGGTGTTCTGGGTAACGGTCATGGGGCCAGGCGAAATTGCTTTTGGAACATCGCAAAGTGTCGGTCGCTGGCAACTCTTTGGAACAGCGACGGGACTCCGATGGATTTCTTCAAGTGGAAAACTTCGAGCAACAGTCGCAGGTGAGATGCTGGGTTGGAAATTGCTTGTCAGCACCGCAGCGGACCAATCAAATATCTTGGATTGGCGTTCTGGACTCATCGAGGATGTGCGATTTGAATCGTCGTCCAAGTCGGTCAAAGAGGATGGACCAAGACGGTGGATTCGAAGTGGTCCCCAAATCGTTGGCTGGTCTCGGAGCGCCATTGACTTGTTCACTCTTGGGGGTGAACTCGTGGGGTCGTCCAGTTTGCATGGCGCGCGAAGGATTCAGGATGTGCTTCTCTCCAGCGGTGCCATCGTTGCAGTGGAACAAACGACTGGCGTCAATGAACCACGCGATTTCGCCCTTGCTCGCGCCGGAACGCGAACGCTCATCCA
>JBEELA010000139.1:0-4868 GCA_041168365.1 Planctomycetota bacterium | reverse complement strand
TAATGCGACTGGGCCATAGCTGCCACGTTTCCAGAATGCATAATCACTGAAAGATCAATTCGAAGACCAAGCTATACCACGCATGCTTAAATGAGCCATTGCGACGCGGTCTTACTCGCCTTTGCACATGCAAAAAGCCCGCGAGGTGTCAGTGCAATTCCATCAACCAAAGCACCTTTTACTCGTGACCAAGGACCACTGACTGCGACAAGTACAACTGCGAAGAGAACACTTTTCCAGGCCGAAGATCATTCCCCCTTGACTTCGAATTTTGAGCAGATATGTGGGATGAATTGCACATTGCAATAAAGTAGGTTGCGTGGGACATGGGGCTTTCTAAGAGCGATTTCCGTTCAATTCCGCCTCAATCGTGCTCAACCCACATCTCCCAAACTTAATTTTTACGCTCCAAACACCCAATCACAGGAAGTTCGATGGAGTTTCGATACAAAATGTAAAATTTATGTATTTTTGGGGGGAAAAATTTGACAACTAACTTTTCGGGTGTAGGTTTAAATACTTGGCGGGATTGGAAATGGGCAGTGTTGGTGGTTTATTCGTGTCGCTAAGAATTTGTTTTACTTTTCAAAATTGTCCTTTTTTCCCTTACCCTTTTAGGAGCTTCCGTAATGTCAACCCCATTCTCAATGTCAACTAAAATCGCTTTCTCGGTTGCGGCAATAGCCGTTGCGATGAACCAGGCTGCCTCTGCTGCCATGGTTACCTTTACCAACGACACCTTGTGGACCAGTTTCTCTGCCGCTCAAGGGTACTCGACTGTCGCCACCGCGACTTTCAACTCGTACAACGGCTTCTATGCCAACGGCCTCACCGGCAATGCCGGCGGGATCCAATGGACAGCCACTGCGCCGGGAAACCTCTATGCAGGTTTGGGCTACATGTCCACCAACAATGCTGAAGCGCTCCTTACTTTCAACTTGTCGCCAAGCGTGCAGGGAGTTGGCGGCAACTTCTTCGCGACTGACGCTTCCTTCAACATCCTTCCAGCCATCATTGGCGTGACGCTTGCTGACGGTTCGGCCTACGTGGGCAACACATCATCACTCGCTGACTTCGTTGGGTTCTTCTCAACTGGTGCTGCCATCTCCAGCATTTCAATCAGTGTGGCAGGCAACTTGCCCGCTGGAACCAACTTCTCCACCGTTGACAACCTCTACTTCGCAGTGCCAGCACCAGGCGCAGTAGCGCTCATCGGTCTCGCCGGTCTCATCGGTGGTTCGCGCAAGCGCCGCTAAGAGAACTGCGGAACTCACAAAACACAACAGGGGCGACCATCACGGTCGCCCTTGTTTTATTTGCGTAGTGCGTCAGGCCCGAAGCGTTCGAGGCGACCGAGAGGGTCGGCTGTGATTGTCGTGGGTGTCCACGATTGGTGTGCAGGTCCATTGTGTCCAATCACACTAAGTTCGGTGGAGTTGCGCTGCAAAATGTTAAATTTATGTTTATTTGGGGGGGAGAAAATTTGACAACCACCTTTTTGGGTGTAGGTTTAAAATACTTGGGGGATTGGAAATGGGCAGTGTTGTTGGTTGATTCGTATCCCTACGAATCTTTTTGAACTTTGTCCCTTTTTTCCCCTTTTCCCCTTTTCCCCTTCTTTTGGAGTACAAAATCATGTCCGTTAAGTTAATTTCAGCCTTTGCAGCAGTCGCGATCGCCTCGGCATCTAACGCTGCTCTCGTCTATGGCGGTGGTACAGAAACTGGCAGCCGCTTCAACGCTGGCGCTGGCGCAATCACTTATATGAACTGCTTCACGGCGATTGACGGCACCGCAGCTCAAAACCAACTTGCGGTCGATAGCGCGATTGTCGGCATTCGCCGCCTCGTATCGTCCGGTTCGGTGATTGATGTTGGCATCAAGATCTACGCCGCAGAGATGACCTTTGACGGAACCAACTACGGTCGAGGAGCCAACTACATGATCTATTCCTCCGCTTCCATCGGCCCTGGCGCTGCTAGCGTCACTCAGCTCGTTAACACAGGCGCGGTATCGGGTGTCACCCTGAATCTGGAAACCGTCTCCAACGCGGCCGCTGGCTTGGGTGGTTGGTGGATCGGTGTCGAGTTCACGGGTGCTAACGCGGGCAATGCTGCCAACGGCTGGCGCGTCATGAACGCCCCCACCACGGGCTCTTCTTTGAACGCCTTCGGCATATTCAACAATGCCGGCAGCGGTGTGTTCCAAGCGTTCTTCGCCTTCGGCACTCCGCCGGGATCCACGCCCAGCCGCATGATGGTGGACGTGAACGGAACGCTCGTTCCAGCCCCAGGCGCCTTTGCTCTCCTTGGAGTCGCTGGCTTGGTCGGTGGACGCCGCCGTCGCTCATAAGTCAGCACAACCTGCATGATTGATTCAGGACCCCGGCCGCAAGGTCGGGGTCTTGTCGTTTTGCCACTGTGCGGTGGCGCGCATCGGTTACCCGCACTGACGTTCTGCAAGGCAAGCCACCAATCCTGCCTAGTATGCAAGACTTTTCACCGATATAGAGCCACACTTTTAAAGTATCACTGATTATGAAACCAAATATAAATTCGCCGATTGTTGTTGTCATTGGCGGCGGATTTGGTGGCATTGCCGCAGTGCAGGCACTGGCCAAGGCGCCTGTGAATGTCGTTTTAATAGACAAGGCAAACCATCATCTTTTTCAACCACTGCTTTATCAAGTGGCAACTTCGGTTCTTCCCACTTCCAATATTGCGTTTCCCATTCGCCGAATTTTTCGCGAGCAAGCAAATGCGTATGTGTTCAACGAAGAAGTTGTGTCCATTGATTGCGCGGCGCATCTGCTGACATTTGCAAATAATCGAAACGCGCACTTCGACTATCTCATCCTGGCTGCTGGTGCTCGCTCGAGTTATTTTGGGAATGATCACTGGGAGCAATTTGCGCCTGGCATGAAGACGCTTGATGATGCCTTGACTATTCGCAACAAAATTCTGCGCGCATTTGAAGACGCAGAGGCCGAGACCGACGAGGTGGCATTGCGCGAACATTTAACTTTTATTGTGGTGGGCGGCGGGCCGACAGGTGTCGAGCTTGCTGGCGCCATAAAAGAACTCGGCGTTGATTCTCTTTCAAAGGACTATCGCCGCTTCAATTCTAAAACTGCGCGCGTCATTTTAATCGAGGCTGGCAATCGACTTCTGCCAAGCATGAGCGAACGTTCGTCACACGCCGCGTTCTTGGCGCTGAGCAAAATAGGCGTGGAAATTCGACTGAATCAATCTGTCACTCATATCGATGAATCGGGTGTGGTGGTGAACGGCGAGACCATTCACGCGAATACTGTTGTGTGGTCGGCAGGAGTGAAGGCAAATCCGCTTGGCGAATCGCTTGGGGCAAAACTTGATCGCAATGGCCGCGTGTTGGTGGAACCAGATTGCTCCATCAAGGGCGCACCAAATGTATTTGTGATTGGCGATATGGCGTCCATGCAGTGCGCCAAAACTGGGCGCATGGTCCCTGGAGTTGCACCTGCAGCGACGCAAATGGGGCAATTTGTGGCAAAAATTATTGCTCGCGAAGTCAAGACTGGAACAAAAATGACAGAACGCGGAGCGTTTCAATATTTTGACAAGGGTTCGATGGCAACAATCGGTCGCGCTCAGGCCGTGGCGGAAGTGGCAGGGTTGAAATTTGCCGGTCTACTCGCATGGCTGGCATGGCTGTTTGTGCATTTAATTTTATTAGTGGGCTTCAACAACCGCATTCTTGTTTTTATGTCGTGGGCAATTTCATACCTCACCTTCAGCAAGGGATCGCGCATTATTAGCGGCAACCCACCGTCACGTGTCGTGGCGCCAGTTGGAAGTAGCATTAATGATTCTCCATCTCAGCGGAGTAGTGTGGTTGCAGAGCTGCTGAAACGAATGTGAAAATCCACCTGATGAAAAGACAAACAACACAAGCATCGGCAATTAGTTGGCTTATGGCTTTGGTTTGCGCTGCCACATTATGGCAACATGCATTTGCAGGAGAGAGCGTTCAAGAAGATCAAAGGTTCATCGCGCTTGAGCAGAAGTTTCATACTGACTTTGGGGGATCCATTCAATTGTGGAAGAGTGGCGACGACAAACTCGCCGCAAGCTATAACGTGAAGCCGCTTGAGGCGGCACAAATCGAAAATGCAATTCAAGTTGTCGGCTGGATCGAGGCTGAGTTCAAGAGATACCCCGCAGGATTCATCCAGAAGTATGGACCGAAGAAGCTTGTCTTGGCAAACGAGTACATCTACAAGTCATCGAAAGCGGCAGAAAAGCCTTACTCCCCAGCTTTCCTTTACGAAAAAAGCAGCGACTCGATTCTTGTCACCGTGCCCAGCACGATCACTCCATCAACTGAATTTCTCGCAAGGAATGCTCTCCACCAGACACTCTTTACATATCTGCTTTCTGACCTGCCTGCCAAAGACTCGCTGATTGGACTTGAACATTGGAAAACCATCCAATTTGACGAAGCTGCTGCTGAAAAAGAACCTTCCAATTGGGTTTTCAAACAGAGCAATCAACGAGAAGGTCTCTTCAAAATATTTTGGGAGCCCTTTGACTTTGCGCAGATCAATGCTCGGGCAAAGAGTGATCCCCTGCTGAAGCAACGAGTCAAAGTTGTCCAATCATTTTTGCATTCGCTCGATCCGCAATTCGACGACGCATTTTGGCAAACACTCGCAACGATTCCAGAATCTCAACGCATCATTTGCCTCAACGATCTTGCCGACCTGCACAGTGCCGACCAAATCAAAGGCGATCCTGAAATTCAAGACGATATTCAGTTCATTGAAAAGAAATGGGGCCTGAAAGTGATTTGGGAACCAGGTTCCGCCGCACCGCCCATGCCTGTCAAGG
>JBEELA010000138.1:0-5651 GCA_041168365.1 Planctomycetota bacterium | reverse complement strand
TCAAAAGGCGCATTGGCGAGGCCGCTCATATTGAAAGCCATAGATGATCCACGAGTCGATCCGTTTCCAAATGGCATCACTCCATTCTCTGAACTGACGCCAAAGCTTCGGCCTGGTGGTTCAATTGGGAGAAGCGGTGTTGCGTACTGCGGTAATCCACGAGCGCGAAGAGCGTTGGCGAATCCATCAGTCCAACCGCTGACGTCTTGCGAATCTCGAAACCCAGTATTGCTATCGCCGCACTGGAGGAAGTCCACGCTGTCAGTACCATTTTGAACGTCGCGTAGGAATTCAATGATTTTCGTGGAGCCTGTGATTGCACATTGATCGCGTCCCCAACAGACGACAGTTCCTTGCGTTGTGAGTGCGGCAGAGTGGTAGCCGCCAGCAGCGACTGCAACGCACGATCCAAGAGAAGTCGGAACTGAACTTTGACCGAATTCGTTGCTTCCCCAACCTAAAACATCTCCGTTCGAGCGAAGACCAAGTGAGTGTGCCGCACCACCCGAGATTTGAGTGCATGCTCCAATAGTTGGGGAGATGTTGCACTGCCCAGATTCGTTGCGTCCCCATGCTTTCACGAATCCATTCGAGGTGATTGCGAGCGTGTGATACCAACCGGCAGCAATAAATGAATATGACACACTGATTGGGGGCACTGCGCATTGTTGATATGCATTTGATCCCCAGCAATGAATTGATCCATTCACTTCGAGAGCGACGGAATGAAGTTTTCCAGCGGCTACTTGAGAACATGGTCCGAGACCATTTGGAGTAGCACATTGACCTTCAGTCTCTCGTCCCCAGCAAGCGACAATTTCATTTGATTGTGCAAATGAAAGACTGGCTCCCATGGAAGGAAGCGAGAGGAATAAAATTGTTACAAAGGTGCGGATCATGCGAAAGCCACGCTTTGTCAGCAGAATCTTTTCGCAGATCGAATACATATCCAAAACAGTATTCCATCACTACGCAGGAATGCAAATTTGCAGTGCAAAATTACAACAGAGATGCGCTCAATCAGCAATTCCGTAGGGTAAGGCTGTTTGCAGGTTGGTCCTTACCGCAAAAATGCTTCGTGCAATCCACCGTCGACAGCGATGACTTGCCCCGTGGTCTTGCTGAGGCGATTGGAGACAAGCAAGAAATATGCTTCCGCTTGATCGGCTGGTGTGATCGGGGACTTGGTCAGTGTTCGCTGCGCATAAAAGTTAGAAAGTATGTTGGTGAGCGAATCATCGGACTCGCTCGCATCATGGGCGATTGAATATTTCGCAAGTGATGCGATCACGCGTTCGCGAGGAAACATCGACGAACCTTGTACGACAGTTGCGGGTGCAACTGCGTTCACCCGCACAAGGGGCGCAAGTTCCATTGCCAATTCTCGCACAAGATGATTCGCTGCCGCTTTCGAAGTGTCATACGCAAGCGATCCTTTCTTTGCGACCAAGGCATTGGCACTCGTTGTCAGAACAAGATTGCCAGCAAGGCCTTGATCTTTCCAAGTGATCGCAGCTTCATCTGCAACGAGATAGCTGCCAGTCACATTGAGCGCGAAGGTGAAGGCCCATTTGTCATCTGGAATATGTCCGGTTGTATCGGGAGGAACGAAAACTCCAGCGGTGATACAGATCGAATCGAATCCGCCATATGCGATCGCAACTTGATCGAGCATCGTGCGAATCGACGCACGATTGGTGATATCAGCTGCGAATCCTATTGCGGGCCCGCACCCAGAAATACCCGAACCTGCAACGCCGATACCAAGTCCGTGTTTATCAGTGATTTCTTTTGCTGTTGCCTTCGCTGTGTTTTCGTTCAGGTCGACACAAACGATGTGCGCACCTTCTTTCACAAGCCGATGCGCAGTTTCTTTGCCGATGCCCGATCCAGCGCCAATGACAATTATGACTTGTCGAGCAAGTTCTTTCTCCGCTGGCATCCGCTGCAATTTTGCTTCTTCAAGCAGCCAATATTCGATGTCAAATGCTTCTTGCTGTGGGAGCGAAACGTATTGGTCAATCGCTTCGGCGCCACGCATCACTTCAACTGCGCAGTTATAAAACTCAGCCGTGACTCGTGATTCGGATTTGTCCTTGCCCCAGGCAATCATTCCAAGTCCTGGGATCAGTACGACCGTTGGATTTGGATCGCGCATTGCAGGAGAATTCGGGCGCTTGCATGCGTTGTAATACGCTACATAATCGAAGCGATATTTTCCCAGCGCAGCGGAAATTTTCTTCCGCAGTGTGGCGATGTCTTCGCTCTGCGGATCCCAAGCGACATACATCGGCTTGATCTTCGTTCGCAGAAAGTGATCTGGGCACGATGTGCCAAGTTCTGCAAGACGGTGCGCATCGTGCGAGTTGATGAATCGAAGAATTGCGTGGTCGTCCTGAATAGTCGCCACGAAACGCTTGTTCTTGGAAATGTTCCCGCGAAGCCACGGCAAGATTGCGGCAAATGTGGATCGACGTTGCAGTTCGTCAAGGCTCTTGTGTTTCGCTCCACCGAATGCCTTTGAATCACCACCCTTGGCTTGGTACTTCGACTCGATGAAAACGGACGCTGTTTCGATCATCGAGAGCGTTCGTTCATAGCAAACCTTGTCGTCATCATCCCAAGAAATAAATCCATGTTGTCCCATCATGATCGCCTTGATGTGCGGTTGCTGCTTCGCAATTTCTTGCATTGCAAGTCCAAGTTCAAACCCAGGGCGCATCCAAGGCACATACGCCATCGAAGGCGAACCTGCGTCGACGAAAATCTCCTTGGTCAGTGCCGCGCAATTCTTAGATGCAGCGATCGCAATGATCGAATTTGGATGCATGTGATCGACATGCTTGCTTGGAAGAAAACTGTGCAGCGGTGTATCGATCGAAGAGGCGCGTGGATTGAGATTGAATGTTGTGTGGTTGTACATCGCAACCATCTCGTCTTCGGCAGGGGACTTCAAACCTTTGTCTGCGCGTGCGGAATAGACACGCTGCAGTCCAACAACTTTTTCTTGATAGAGCGAAGCAAAGTTTTCTTTCGTGCTGGTGCGAAGGTCGCCTCCAGAACCCTTGACCCAGAGAACCGCAACATTTTCGCCAGTAAGAGGATCTTTCTGCGAAATCTTCGATGATGTATTTCCGCCCCCAGTATTGGTGATTCGCTGATCAGCGCCCAATTTGTTCGATCGATATACGAGGCGTTGTGCTGCATCGAGTGCCGCGACTTCTGCATCGTTCCAAAGATGATGTACGTGTTTGAATAAAGTCATATTTTTGCTTTTCTGCTGCGTCGAATAGTAGTGGACGATGCAGCGGCAACGACCGGAAGGTCTTGGAAGCGATCGAGCGCCTCGCGCCACGATTCAAGGCTCTTTTTGCTGGTACTTGGGTTGAATGACTTGAGTGTGAATGAGCGTCGCATCACACTTCGCACCGCAGCGATTCCCGAAAGTTCTCTCGTCGCAACTGCTTGGACAAGAATGTTGCCAGCCGCAGTTGCTTCCACTGGTCCAGCGATGACGGTGCGATTGAGTGCATCAGCGGTCATCTGATTCAAGAGCGCATTTTGGCATCCACCTCCGACAATATGCAGCGTTGAAATTTTACGGCCGATGAGTGATTGCAATCCATCCAGTTCAACTCGGTATGAAAGTACGAGTGATTCGAAAATACAACGTGCGATTGCGCCGTGTGTTTGTGGGACAGGTTGATTTGTTTCGCGGCAGTACGACTGCACCTTGCTTATCATGTTTCCCATCTTTGCGAATCGACTATCGCCAGTATGAATAAGCGACCGAAGCGGTTTCGCAGCGCTCGCAAGTTTGACAATGCGCGAGTAATCACCATCCGCCTTTGACCACTCGCGGCGACATTCTTGCAAGATCCATAATCCAATTAGGCATTTCAGTAAGCGTGTCGTTCCTGCAAAGCCCGCTTCATTTGTGAAATTTGCAGCGCGTACTTCTTCATTGATGAGTGGCCCTGGCAGCTCGACACCCAAGAGAGACCATGTGCCAGATGAAAGATATGCCCAGTTCTTTCCGTGTGCGGGTATTGCTGCGACGGCGGCCGCGGTGTCGTGCGAGCAAGTCGCAACAACTTTTGTTCCAAAAAGCCCCGTGTTTTCGCCGACTTGTGGAAGCAATCGACTAATCACTGTTCCAGGCTCGATCGTCTTTGGAAAAAGATGTTTTGGGATGCGCAATTTTTTCAGCAGTGGCCATGCCCATGTGCGCTTGCTTGTGTTCCAACATTGTGAAGTTGAAGCGAGCGTCGTTTCTGCTCTGGATTTCCCTGTCAGCATCCAGTTGATGTAATCCGCAATCAGTAAAATGCGATCTGCTTTGCGAAGCAACTTGGATCGATGTTGAACATCATCACAAAGTTGATAGAGAGTGTTGATCGGATAGGAACCAATGCCAGTCTGCGCAAACAACTCTCTGTGCGACACTTTCTTCAAGACCTTGTCGAATGACGCAAATGTTCGTTCATCGCGATACGCATAGGGCGGTGCGAGCAGTGGTTGGTTGCCTTTCAAGAGAACATAATCGACTCCCCACGAATCGCAGGCAATTGCAGCGATATCCTTCAGTTTTGAAGCAGCGTGCAGTCCAATTTGAATTTCTGCCCACAGTCGCACAACATCCCATCTCAATGTGCCGGCAATTCGAATTGGCGCATTCGCAAATCGATGCAATTCCTTCAAGCGCAGTTTGCCGCCTTGCAATGTGCCAAGAATGACGCGTCCTGATTCCGCTCCAAGATCAATGGCGATGTAGCGCGACATGATTCCTCCGTGACTTTTTGAGTGAGGTTTAAAGTTTCAGGACGCTCTGTCGATAATGCTCATCAGGCCGACCAGCAATTCGCTTGACTTGTTTCGCAGTCAGGAAGTTTGGGCCGCCGAGATTCGCAGCACCCACAAATATCTGCGCAGACTTTTCGGCCATCAAGAGCGATGCGAGCACTCCTTCGGGAGATGATCCCAACGCAATCACTCCGTGATTTTCCAGCAAGATGATTCGTGGCTCGCGCTTAGTGCGCGTGACAAATTTGAGCGTCTTCGTCCGAATCGCCTGCGCAAGCGCAAGTCCAGGATCGGTGTATGGAACAAAGACAGATTCGCATCCACAGCAGACGACTTCGTCTGGAAAAATGCGCTTGGATGCGAATTCTTTTGCGCGCGGTGAACAGAGAATCTGATTGACGGCAATCGCATGGACATGTCCAACACATTGCACGCCAGGAAGACCAAGTAGCCAGGCATGAAAGAGCGATTCAACAGAAGGCTTCTTTGCGTCAGCGCCGATTCGCGCATCGAAGAGTGACTGATCGATCTGCGCATCCGTCAATCCCTTGCTCTCGATCATGGGAAGCAATTTGTCGAAGCGGCATTCTGCGATTCCCGATTCGTCTAGTGTCGCAAGATTTGATCCAGAGGCTTTCACAAAAAATGTTTCATCGCTCATGCGTATTGAGACATTGCCCTCTCCCAGGATCGACATGCGCAAATCATCCTTGCCTAATTTGTGCGCGAGCTGAAGAAGACTTGCGATTGAATCAGCACGCGTTGTCATCTTTAGAGTGTCCCACAGATGAAGACTTCCATCCCAAGAGCGCGCATCGCCGCGGCCTTGACCGCAAGACCTTTGCGCG
>JBEELA010000137.1:0-5612 GCA_041168365.1 Planctomycetota bacterium | reverse complement strand
GAAGCGTGCTGGAATTGTTGCAGGCAATCGAGTGGTTGATGTGGGCGCCGGCCCAGGATTTGCAACCATGGATCTTGCTGAAATCGTGGGGAAAAATGGCCGTGTTGTCGCCGTGGAAATTTCCAGCAAGTTTGTGCAGGAGGTGATTGATCAGGCGAAAGCACGTGGATTGAATCATGTCAGCGGGCACATTGTTGACTTGATGCATGAAGAGATTCCAACTCTGGATGGACCTTTCGATGCTGCGTGGTGCAGGTGGGTCTGCATGTTCGTGCCTAAGGTATCTACGTTGGTGAATCGCATTCATCACTCGCTTCGAGATGGCGGCGTAGCGGTGTTTCATGAATATGTTCAATATGAAACGTACGGATTGCAGCCGCCCTCTGAAGGAATTACATCATTTACTCAAGCAGCCATGAAAAGTTTCAGTGATCGAGGAGGCGAGACCAATATTGCTGGACGTGTGCTGAGAGAATTACGTCAGCACGGATTTGAAATTCTCTCTGTCAAACCCATCGTGCGATCAGCGCGGCCTGCCGAAGATCTTTGGCAGTGGCCAGCAGGTTTTATCCGTACATATACGCCACGATTGGTGGAATCTGGCCAAGAGAGTGAAGCATGGGGAAAGAAAGTTCTTGACGAACTCAACTTGGCGGAACAAGATCCGCAGTCCATCATGCTCACTCCAACAGTTCTAGAAATTATCGCACGAAATCGGCGCGAGTTGAAGAAGTGACGGACGCGCACGCCGCTAGCAAGATGAACAACAATCATTTCAACATTCAAAGCACTCCGTCATGTCATCAGCCATCGGCCACCATCGAGTCGAAGAATCACGCCTGTCATGAATGACGCTTCGATTGCCAGCCAAGCGGCACACTGCGCGGCTTCGATCGCAGTCCCTGCACGCTTGAGTGGAGTCCGTGCGATATATCGCGCCTGAAATTCTGGATCTGCGCCAACCGGCCATTCAACAACTCCCGGCGCGATGCCATTCACTCGTATCGAAGGAGCAAGTTCCACAGCGAGTGCTTCGACAAGTGTGATCAGCGCGCCCTTTGACGCGAAATATGCCGCGTGGTTTGTGTACATACGACCCTCTGCGTGCATGTCAGTGAAACAAACAACAGACCCACCTGCTGGCAAAATGCTCTGCGAAAGTTGCCCCCGCAGTGCTTGAGTCAACAAGAGCGGCGCAAGTGAGTTGGTGCGATAGTGCGAGAGCGCATACTCCGCATCGATTTCACCAATCGCACGCGCGTCATATCGACTCGCACAATGAACGATCACATCAAGCGGTTCGTTGGTAAATGTTGCCGCCAATGCCACGACCGCGGTTGGATCGTCAAGATTGGCGGCACGAAGTTCGATCTTTGCATCGGGATGACCTGCATCATGCGCAGACTTGCGAACGATTTCGCACGAAGCTTGCGCAATCGTGTCAATTTTTCTGACAGCAAGCACCACGTCGTGACCTCGACGAGCAAATTCGCTCGCAGTCGCACGACCGACGCGCACAGCAGCGCCAGTAACGAGCGTTCGAGGGCGGCGGGACGAATATTCATTGACTTTCATTGACGATCCTTGGTTGGTGGTTCCTTGCCTGATTCGCCAAACTGAGACTCAATTTCTTCTGCACTCGGCGTGGATACTCGGCGACCAGCTTCGGTCCAACCTTGCGTTGCGACTGGATTCTTTGCCTTCTTCTGCGTTTCCAACGACTTCCCAGTGAGACGCCGAAAGAGCGATGCGTTGATGCAAAGAATAATCACCAGCAAGATCAAGCCAACAAGGCCGATCAAGATCATGATTCCAAGCAACGACGGCTGGACGACAGCATTCATACGATGAGTATTACCATCGCAGAGCAACCATGGAAGTCGAGTCGAAACCAAATCTCATCACGCCCAATCTGAACAAAGGCGAGCAGCCCAAGAGCAGGAGCCGCCGCCAAAGATGGATCAAGCGTTTCCAACTGCTTGGTTGCGCCGTCGGCGTGATCGTTGCAGCATTGATTGTGCTTGCGCTCAATCCACGAATCATCGGATCGATCGTCGCAGGACGCATGGGAGAGACTGCAGGAGGAACCGTCACCATCGATTCGTTTGAGTGGACTGGATGGAACTCCGCCGAAATCAAGGGAGCACATTTGATTGCGCCCGACTGGATCGGTGCTGGAAGCGAAGTCCTAATCATTGATCGACTACGAATTGAACTGGACATGCTTTCTCTTTTGTGGGGATCAACCACGATTCGAAATTTGCAGATCGATGGGATTCAAGTCAATGTGGTTGAAGATCCAAGACGGGGCAGCATTTATAACTTCCAAAGCCTGCGAAGAGGCGTCACAATTGCACCGAATGAAAATCCAGCACTGATCGAGCGCGCGGCTATGCGTGATGTTCGTATTTCATTTCAGCGAATCAAAGCGAACAAGGCAAGCGAAATTCTTAAGGTGCTTGTGACGGCAGAACTGCATCCGTCACAGATCGATCCATTTCAGTCCGTGGTTGACATTCGACAAGTCGACGGAGCAATTCATCTGAATGGTTGGTGGAATCAGCAAACGCTTGCGTTTGATGTTTCCGCTGAGGGCATGCGCGTGAACGAAAATCTGGGATTCGTCATGCCCCGAACGCTTCGCACTCTTGTTGAACAAGCCGATGCCTCAGGAACTGTCACGTCGGCAACCCTTTCCGCCTCCCCAGGAAAGCCGCTGCATGGGAAGCTGGAAATAGCAGATTTTCAAGCCACTTTACCAATTGACAGCTTTGATAGTTGGGTTCGATATGAGAACGGGAAGATTTCGAAGGCGCTTGGTTTTCCACAGATCAAATTGCAGACTGGCACGATTGAACTGACTGGAACACTCTTGGAGTTTCGAGATCTGAACTTTGAGCTCGTCAACACTTCCCGCGATGCGCGGGTGACATCACTGCCAGTTCGAGCATCACTCAATTTAGATTTTGACGCATTGCTGACCAAAGAGTTTGACTGGGAAGATCGAGCCAAGTGGGCCCAACAAATTCGTGACTTCGCTCCATTTGATTTGAAAGTTTTCGTGCCAGATTTTTCGCTGGGTTTGAATACAGAAAATGCAGCGATCGAGGTCCCTCGCTCTGTCGCAGACATCTTTGAAACTTTCGGCGCAAGAGAAGTCAAGTCTTCCGCACATCTCACTGCTACGCGTGCCACTCCTATGGCATCTGCCGATGGATCATTGACGGCACAGCCTGTTGTCGTACTTGGACAACTCGACATCAGCGACGGAAGTGGTGCCTTTGAAGATTTCAAATATCCCCTTCGCAAGATTCAATCCGTCATCCGCTTTTCAGGACAAGATGCGCATATTGAAGACTTGCATGGATTTGGACCAGACGGGCAGAATGTTGTGCTGACAGGCGATGTCACCAAGATGGGTCCGACGGCTGGCGTCAATCTGACGGTCACGGCAGAATCGCTGCCGATTGATTCCACGCTTTTTCGCAGTTTTCCCAAGCAAGAAGGCGAATTACTGGCAAGCCTCTTCTGGACTCAAGGGTTTGAATCTCTGCAAGCCGCAGGCGCGCTCTTCGATCAAGCACAAGTGACCGATGCGGCTGCGGAACTGATAGTCATCGAGAATAGATTGGGTGTGTTAACGACAGCGAATGATCAAGGGACTTCGTTGGAGATATCGCAATTGGCAATCCGCGCAGGACAACTGCGACGAATCGTCGATCATGGATCGTTCACGCCAGGTGGCAGACTTGCGCTGACCTTAAAAATCACTCGTCCAGAAAATTCCACTACAGATGCGGCCGTCACAGGAACGATTCGAATTCTGAATGCGAATATTCTCGCATCGATTTTTCCATATCCCGTACGGGCGAAGAGCGGTGAAATTGCTTTGCATGAAGACCGAATCGATTTTGGTGATGGAATTCCTTTCGAAACATTCGATGGTGCGAAAGGAATGTTCAAAGGTCGAGTTGAAATTGACAATTCGAAGGGGTTACGAACTTTGAACCCCAAGTTGGAATTTGTTCTCAAGGATGACTCACTCAGCACACTTTTTTTTATGGCGATTCCTCCCGCCGAAAACGAACCTGTTGTTGGCTGGCCTGGGAACGGCCTTTCCAAAGGCGGGAAGATTCTCTCTCAACTTGACCCACGTGGCAGCATCTCACTCGAAGGAATGATCAAACTTTCCAAGAGTGGCAAGCTGGATGTTGCATGCGACATCACCTATCAAAATGGTTCAATTCAGCCTGATATTCCAGCGGAAAAGTTGATCGACAGCGCAGAACTTTTTTGGCCTGTTGGGTTTGGGCTAGATGATTGTTCTGGGAAATTTCGAGTGGCAGATGCAACTGTTGTCGTGCAATCCTTTACCGGATTTCGCCGTGATGGACGACTCGATGCGAGTGGCATGTTTTCGATGGATGGGAAGTCGACTGATCTCACAATCCAATTGAACAATATTCAGCTTGCTGAGTATGCAATCAACTTGATCCCCTTCGACGACCATGCGCGTGCCATCGCACTTTGGGGTCGCTATAAACCGAGAGGTCAATTCGATGCGGATATTTCTTTCAAGACTCCCAATGCGGATGGGGAAATTGACGCGATACTTACGGTCACCCCGCGTTCTTTTGGAATCACTCTCCCTGAAGGTCCACTGCAAGCGGTCTTCGAATCGGGGACACTGACCGTTGCAGATCAGCACATTCGGTGCGATGCCCTTTCGGGAACGATTGGTGCGATCGGAGGGATCCCAAGCCAAATCTGTTTCGATGGCAGCTATGGAACAAGTGGCGGCGACTTGGATCTCCATGGTTCCATTGAGAATGGGTTGATTCACGGACCACTCATAGGTGAGCTTGTTCAACAAATTGATACTGGAGGCTTGACTTCGTTTCTGAATGAGTTCAAGCCAGAGGGTCTCTATGACGCTCAGATCTCATACTCAATTCCAGTCGGAGGTAAAACTCCATCGTTCGAACTCGATGCTTGGATTCACCAACTTACCCTTGGAAATACGACTAAAAGGTTCGCAATTGGATTTGATCTCCCGGCGCACATTCACGCCCGCGGAGATTCATTGGAAGTCTTTCCATTTCGTGGAGTCTTTCCTGGTGGGTCGATAGAAGCGTCCGGATGGCTCGCGGCGAATGACAATGGCACGATTGATGATGGAGAGTTCCGTTTGGACCTGCATGCCATGGGAACTGGCGAGAGCGTCATTTGTGCACTGCCGTTGGCTGCAAGAGATCCTTTGAGCACGATCGGGTTTCAATGTCAAGACATCTTGAGCGCAAATATGCAACTGCGCCTCAGTCGTCCAAAGGACATCGCACATATTGACGTTGAGACCAATGTTCAAATCTATGGAGCATCGATTCAGATCGGTACCTATCTCGCAAACTTCTCTGCAGATCTCATGATGCATATTGCAACTGATGCCAAGGCGACTTCTTTCGACTCTAATGTCACAAATGGAAATTTCACTCTTGCAGGTCGCAAAGTTCATGATGTTTCGGCAACACTCCTGAAACCTACAGAGAGTTCGGAATTTCTGATCAAGTCATTTCGTGGAATGCTTGGCACTGGAATTCTCTCAGCGAATGCGG
>JBEELA010000136.1:0-3504 GCA_041168365.1 Planctomycetota bacterium | reverse complement strand
CGCGCTGCTTTTTCAGACAGCCGCAACGCATCCGAGCGTTTCAATGAATCCCAATGCGGACGAGACAACGGTGATCAAAGCCGTCATGATGGCCGGCGCACGTCATCGAACTGGTTGGACGAACAATCCTGCGACAAGCGGTGTGACTCGTGGATTGACTGTGAAGCCGCTCGATCGGATTTATGGCGTCGATGTTGTGAATGTTGATCGAAGTCATCGCATCTTGACAGGAGGAGAGCGCGATGGTGTGGCAACTCCGGCTGTGACTTTTGTGCCTCCGGCTGGGTGGGATTTCGAGGTCATTCCATCTGGCGCGACACGATATTGGCGAATCCGCACGTCGCAAACAATCCCAGAACTCTCGATTGTTGCAGCGTGGAATCGATCCTTATTAACTTCGATTTCGGTGCCGACTGTTGCAGATATCAATCTGACTTTGCTTCGTTTGGATAGCACAGGTGGAATTTGGTCACTTGAGGGCGATCAAGGTGCCGCCTATTTTTCTAGTGGGAATGTCGCCAGCAGATCAACCGTCGACAATGTCGAACATCTCTATGTGAAGAACCTGGTTGCGGGAGATTATTTAATCGAAGTGAAAAGAATTGGAACCGCAACCACTGCAACATCGTTCGCACTGGCATGGATTATGCCGCCGATGATTGGCGATCTGAATCAAGATGGAAGGGTTGACGGAATAGATCTCACCACACTCCTGAGTGGTTGGGGTGGCAGTAGTGGCGACGTGAATGGTGATGGCAATACAGACGGCCTGGATCTTGCTGGGTTACTTTCCAACTGGGGATAAAGCGTTCAGGTTGATTTTTGGTCTTTGAGTTTGGGGTTACTCTTGCACCATCGTGCGCGCGCGTCGAATTGATTTCATTATTCTCGCTGGGCTTCTAGCAATTTTGGGTCTATTTTTATTACTTCCAATTTGGTATTCCGTTCATGGCGCGCTGCATGATTCCAAGGGATGGACTCTTTTTCATATTCTTGATGTCTTTCGAGATCCGCAACTTCGACTTGGACTTTGGAATGCGCTCGCGATTGGTCTGTTGACGACGCTGATCGCGGCAATCGTTTCGATTCCGATGGCGATGGTCTCTGCACGCTGTGCATTTGCTGGAAAGGGTTTTCTTAATGCACTGCTCTTAGCGCCGTTGATTTTGCCGCCATTCGTTGGCGCGATTGGCATCGAGGCGATCATCGGGCGGACGGGAAGCCTGAATGCCATTCTGATGAGTAGTGGTGCGATTTCTGCGCCAATTGACTTTCTACTCGACGGTGGATTTGTGTTCATCATCTTGTTGCAAGGGCTTCATCTGTATCCGATTCTCTATTTGAATCTCTTGGCATCGCTGGCAAATATTGATCCAGGATTGGAAGAAGCCGCACGCAATGTTGGCGCTGGACCTTGGCGCAGATTCACATGCATCACACTGCCGATGCTGCGACCTGGGTTTTTTGCGGGAGCAACAATTGTCTTTGTGTGGAGCTTTACCGAACTCGGCACGCCGCTGATGTTTGGTTTCCGCACCGTGACAAGTGTGCAGATTTTCGATGGGCTGAAAGAAATCGAAACATCGCGACAGCCATACGCGCTGACTGTGGTGATGTTTGTCGTGGCAACGAGTATTTATCTCGTAGGAAGATCGACGCTCGGGCGATCGCTCGCAACGACATCCACGAAAGCATCCGTCGGCAGAGTGGAAACTCCGCTGGGTTGGAAAGGATCGATCGGTGCGTGGGCATTGCTGGGAGGCATCGCATTCATCGCGTGCCTGCCTCATATCGGCGTTGTGCTTTCTGCTTTCAGCGTCTCAGGTAGTTGGTATCAAACGATTCTTCCGCAAGCATGGACATTGGCCAATTTCGCGCACGCGTTGCAACATCCGCTTGTGGCGGGAGCGATTCGCAATTCACTTTTTCTGGCCGGATTTGCAGTCTTACTCGATCTGATTCTTGGTGTTGCAGCAGCGCGCATCTTGGTGCGAACAAAGCTTCCACTTCGATGGCTTCTTGATGTGATGGTGATGTTGCCCATTGCAGTTCCAGGTCTCGTGCTTGCTTTTGGATTCGTCTCGATGAGTTTGGAGTGGCCATTTGCTGCGACGGCTCCATCATGGCTCGGTTGGATGCAGACGATTCTGCCTACATCGTGGTGGATGTGGTTTTCGCAAGCGCCGCTCGCTTCGTGGGGAAACATCGTCGGTGCTGAGCCAAATCCATTTCCATTTCTGATCATTGCATATGCCATTCGGCGATTGCCATATGTTGTGCGTTCGACTGTTGCAGGATTGGAACAGACACCCGTCGATCTCGAAGAGGCTGCGGCAAGCGTCGGGGCAAAGCCAGGTCGAATCTTGCGTAAGATCGTCGTCCCATTGGTCGCCGCCAACATGATTGCGGGGGGGCTCTTGGCGTTCAGTCTGTCCATGCTGGAGGTTTCCGATTCGCTTTTGCTTGCGCAGCGGGAGGCAGATTTCCCCGTTACAAAGGCGATCTATACCCTCTTTGATCGGCTCGGCGATGGGCCTGCAATCGCAAGTGCAATGGGAACTTGGGCAATGCTTTTATTGGCTGCGACGATGCTGGCTGCCAGTTCCGTCTTGGGCAAACGTTTGGGCGCCGTGTTCCGCGGCTAGTTCCTATACTTATTGTTCTATGCCGTTCACCTTGCAACCTGATGAGGGTTACGGTCTCGATATCGAGACCACCGAATACCTGAAGGATCATTTTCAATCACCCGACCGTTGGATTCTCAACTTCGGTCCTCAGCATCCCGCAACACACACCACATTGCGATTGGTGCTCGAGTTGGATGGCGAGCGCATCGCTCGCGCAACGCCACACATTGGATATTTGCATTCGGGTTTTGAAAAACTTGGCGAGCATCATGATTACAACCAGTATGTTTGCACGATCAGTCGAATGGATTATGCGTCGCCAATTTGCAACGATGTTGCGTGGCACACAGCAGTCGAAACACTCTTTGACATCGATCTGACCCCGCGTTGCAAAGTAATTCGCACGATTATGGCCGAACTTGGTCGTATTCAAAATCATTTATTGTGTGTCGGAGCTGCGGGCTTGGATTTGGGCGCTTTCACGGGATTTTTGTATGGATTCAATGAACGCGAATTCATCTATGACATTCTTGATTATGTCTCTGGCCAGCGCTTTCATCCCGATTGGACGCGCGTTGGAGGTGCATGGCGCGACCTTCCCGATGATGAAGTCTTCATTCGCATGGTGAAAGAGTTCATCAATGTTCGCATGGCCAAGGCAATTGGTGATATTGAAACACTGCTCAATCGCAATCGCATTTTCGTTGATCGACTCGATGGAGTCGGTGCGATCTCAGCCGCGGATGCAATCGCATGGGGAGCAACTGGACCGATTGCGCGCGCCTCTGGCGTTCGCCGCGATATGCGCAAAGACGATCCATACTTGTGCTTCGCAAACAATTGGGATGGCGAGGGCGCGGATGCTGTCAAGTTCGTT
>JBEELA010000135.1:0-2798 GCA_041168365.1 Planctomycetota bacterium | reverse complement strand
GCAGGCGTGGGATCATCGATAAGAGTTCGGCTTTGGTGATCTCCCTCGCAGCAGTTCTTTGGGGAGCCAACTTCTCTTCCCACGATGGCGGATGCACGGTGCCACTTTGCATCGGCCACGGCGCACCAATCGCAGTGGGCTCGCCTTCTTGAAACAGATTCGTAACGCAAGTTCCCGAAATAGGTTCAGCAGGATGCGAGGCGTACCAAGAAACAGCATTCACTTTCATTTGTGACTGCGTGATGATGTTCCAAAGCGCCTTCGTTCGACGCGTGGTGCTCGCGCTGATGCGAAGCCCATCGCCAGCGGGGTTGGGCTCGACGAAGTTTAAGATTCCATGCTTGTCTGCGGTCTTGCCAGTTGCGATCGACGACCAAAGCAGCGGCGAAAGTTTTGGATCAAGAGTCGAAAGATCCGCACGCACTCCGTTGTCGACAAGCCTTCGAAGATGTGGCATTTTCCCCTGCGAAAAGAGTCGATCGATGATGATCCAATCCGCCGCGTCCCACCCGATGATCAGTAATTTCTTGGCTGGGCGATTGAGCATTGGAAGGAATCCTATCGACTTGATTGAAAGAAAAACCCCTCGGTCACAGGACCGAGGGGCTTTGGATTCAACTTTCAAATCGATTCATTTCAGAATCGAGCGAGACAAGAAATGCAAACTTATTGCGGGCAAGTTCCCCAACCACTAAGGAGCGTCGAGAGATCTGCGCCGTCAGTGGCGCCGTCGCCATTGATGTCGCCACCTGCTGTACCCCAGGCTGAAAGGAGAGCCGCCAAATCTGCACCGTCTCGGAATCCGTCGCCGTTGTAATCACCTGGACATGGCAGACCCTGTGGCGGTCCGTCGATCACCAAATTGCTCGTGACGCTGAGCGTCGCACTAAATGAGCCAGCCACGATGTAATACGTCGTGCCAGAGACCAAATCCTGCGTCAACGGGAAGCCTGCGAAGGTTCCTGTTGCACCACCATTGGTCGCGTCGATGATGCTTGCAAGGTTTGCAGTTCCACCACTTGAACACAACGGAGCATCGTCGTTATAGGCGATTGTCTGGAAGGTGGTTCCGAAAGTCGGACAAACAGTGCCGATCGCCATCATGGTGTCGCCAGTAGATCCGCAAAGACGGAAGCTGTAAGCACCAGTTGCTCCGGCGGTGAACGCATACCAAACGGACTTGTTGATTGTCACAGTTGTTGTGCCAGCGGCATTGCTCTGGACCACTTGCGGGGTTGTCGAAGCCGTGTCGTCGAACACATTGGTTCCAAACACAGCAGCAGCAGCGCTGACGCAAGCTGGGAGTTGTGGTGCAGAAACAACGATGTTCAGTGGCGATGGAAGAACAGTTGCTGCGGTATCACCACCTGCAACGCAATAAACGATCTGCCCTGCAGTCAGGTTGACGCCAGAAACAGAACATGGAGAACCGCAGGACAACACACTCGAACCTGCAGAGCAACCACTCAGAACCGCAAGCTTTACACCGTTGGTCGCACACGCATTGAATCCGTATGCCCCATCAACGGGCGCGGTGAATTTGAAGTAGTTCGCCTTGTAGGCAGTACCACATGATGTCACAAGGTTTGCTGCTGTTGTCAAGTTCATCGACAAATTGTTGTTGCCAACTGATGCGGTTGGATTGAATGTCGCACATGGGTCGTAATCTGCTGGAGGACCACCTGGACCAGCAGTGATTGTCACTCCAGCGACGGTTTCATACGAGAGCGAAGTGAGCGTTCGAACGCCCATGGTTGCTCCAATAGTCATGACTCCGAATCCGTAGTGGGTCGTGCCGTCTCCAGCAAGGAAACGGAAGCCAAAGTAGTTGGCTTGATTCAACTTCCAACCACCAGCGGTGACAGTCGATGCCGTGTTGCCGAAGGTCGAAGCGGCACTGACCACAGTTCCAGCGGTCAGACTTGCAACCGCAACGGTCGTTCCACCCTGACCGAGACCCGTAACGCAACCGCTCGGTGCTGCTGCGCCGAACCAGCTCATGGCAGTGGTCGATGTTCCGTAGGGGTTGATGTCCCAGCCAGCAACGGCGCTAGCCGCGGATCCGAAAGTTTGAGCCTCGACATTTACATAGAGCCCGTCAATATTGTTTGGAACAACTTGGTTGATGTTCCAAGTGACGACGGATGCGTTTGAAGTTGTCACGACAGCAGCTGTTGCGACAGCAGCAAGTGCGAGATGTTTGTGTAGACGATTTGTTTTCATGTTTGTTTCCTTTTTTGCTGGAAAGTTTTTTACTGGAAAGTTTTCTGCTTGATCTTTGCCAAGCATTTCAATTTGATTCCCCTGACGAGTTCCTGTGGCCAGAATTGAACAAATCTGTCACGAGACACAAACATTCCCTAATGGGCGAATGTTTCAATTCAGTCAACAAATAAAAATAGCCCAGATTTATTCAAATGCAAATAATTTTCTACATTATCCTAGATTTCTCTAGGCAATTTGCACCAATAAAAATCGGCGGTCCTACGACCGCCGATGATTGGTTTGTGCCGCATTTTTCCAGCGTGCAGAAGGTTCTTTATGATCTTCTACGTCGTTTTGCGAAGCCAGCGAGACCCAAGAGAGCCACTGCGCCTGGGGCGGGGATTGGTGAGGGTACTGTGATGGAAGTATTCGCTACGTCTTCCCACGCATATTGAACAATGGACCTTGTTCCCGCATCCGCGCCGATTGAAAGTCGCATCCAACCATAATGGGTCGCATTATCCGCAGCGATGAACTTGAACCCGAAGTATCCGGATGAGTTCGCCGCCCATTGGCCAGTTCCGGATCCCATG
>JBEELA010000134.1:0-4317 GCA_041168365.1 Planctomycetota bacterium | reverse complement strand
AGCGAATTCTTGGACAGCTTGTGCGTTAGGTGCAATTCCATTCATAAGCACGACATAAATCGGTCGATTTGCGACAGGGGTTTTCATTGACTTTTGCTCTTCCAATGAAACTTTCATTGATTCGAGCCAGCTGCCATCTGGTAAGAGATGTGAAATCGCAGAGATGATTGTGCTGGTGCTTATAGGTGATCGCAACATTGCATCCACGGCAATTTCACTGCGGAGGCGTGTTCGCTCTTGGACAGAGAGTTCGACAAGTTTGTCAATCTTGTTTGATTTTTCTCTCAGAGCGACAATCACTTCGTGCTGGGCTTTTGCTTGGCGCAATTCGACGAATGAGTTGACGACCACACCAGTTGCAACTGTGAGCGCAAGTATTGATCCCAATTTCACGAGTCGAAATTTTGCGCGCCGGCGAAAAATTTCGCGCGCATCATCCGGTAGAAGATCGACAAAGAAATCAATCATGCGACCCTTCGTTTTTTATTGACTGCCGCTACCGTTGTTTGTGGCAGTGCGATTGCTACAAGGGAAGTCCATGCAGAGAGCGGCCCGTTTGGTCGCTTGACCTTTGACCAGTCCAAAGAATTCTCAATATTTATGAGGCGCGTTTCAGTACCGCACACAGTACGAATTGCAGAAGCAACACCAGGCTCCTCGGCGAGCACTCCACTGAGTGTCACGAACTCTGGCCACGAACCGACGGCGCGTCGTTCAATATGACGCAAGCATTGCAAAATTTCTTCAGCCATCTGGCGCCAACGCCACGCTTGCGATTGGTCTTCTTCTCCAGCAACTGGAATTGCGCCAAGATTTAAGTTGGAACTGGACTCCCAGCTAAATGATCGATGAAAAATGAGGCCACTATTGTTCAGCAGTGCGAGAGTCGCTTGATCAGATTCCAAATGCAGAAATGCAAAGTTTGGAATAGTGGCAGTCGTCTTGATTTGGTTCCACGCAAGTCTCATCGCAGCAAGTGAGCCAAGTTCTGCTTTACAAGGTTCAAGTCCGGCTTCAGTCAGTAGTGCAGCCGTTCGGTTGACAGTATTGCGCAAAGTTGCAACCACAAGCACTTCGGATGCTGCGCCGCCAAGCGTTCCTGCACGAATGGGCAGATGTCCCGCAACGACTTCCGTTCGATCAACACCAAGTCGATCGACTGCAGTCCAAGAAACACTTTCTTTCATTTCATTATTTGCAAGGGCAGGGATTTCGATGGATTCTGTCAAGATCGATTTCGCAGGCAGCGAAAGAGCGCACGAACGTCCAGAAAATCCTCCTGATCGGAGCGCTTCTTTGATTCGTCGAATTGTTGTTTCGTCGCTGCCAGTCTGTTGCGAATTCAATCCCACGGCTGGCAACATTGCAATCCCCTGAACAACTGGATTCATTGCGTTTCCGCCAAGTTGCAGCATTCGTAGAGCACTTGCTCCGCATTCGACCGCAATCACATTGCGTTGGTTTGGAGATTGAAACGGATTAAACATGGGGATCTGCCTTTCCTGCAGTGATCTCTGATTCACTAAAACAATTCAACTCACTCAATAAAAGTGCGCGCCGCGGATAGAACTCTCTACCCGCGGCGCGCTTCTCTACTTGATCAGGCTCCCGCCGCTGAGGGACCCGAATGATTGCTGAACGATTCGATTATGGAGTTGGAATGACTTTGCCTGCAGCAAAGGTCCAACTTGCAGCACCATCTGCTGTCAGTTGATTCGAAACATCAGAATCCGTGCAATATCCTGCAGTTACAAGCTTCGCAAAGCTTGCTGCTGCGATGGCACCGTCAGTTGTACTGATGGCTGTTCCGCCACCTGGCAGGAATTGGTTATATCGAGTGATCATGGTCAGGATCTGACTTCCACGGGCTTCAGCCGCTTCAGTGTTCGCATCCGTCAAAGCACTCGTGACCGATGGCACAACCAGTGCCGCCAAGACGCCGAGAATTACGACGACGATGAGAATTTCAATCAGTGTGAATCCGCGCTTGATGTTACGTGCAATCATTTCAAACCTCCTGAGGTTCAAGCGTTCGTGCAAGCACGACACGCTCCGATGTAGAGCAGGACGGCGACATTCGCTGTCCAACAAACAAACTGTCGGATTCAATTTGGTGGGTATCAAATTTACTTGACGATTTTTTAAAGATTTTTGTCCCCGATGTTTTTCTTTGTTTTTTCGATCTAAAAATGGGTTATTCCCTTGCAAATTCGCATCTGAATCTGAATATAGAAGTGTGAAGATGATGTTGAAACGAGCCGAGGGTATGGGAATGCGACGCGCTATGACTCTCATTGAATGCATGGTGGCTCTGGTCATCCTCACTCTTTCTGCAAGCATTATGGTGATGGCAGTGCAAGGTGGACTTGCTGCGCAGGAAGAAGCTCTTTCCATGACACTCGCAGGAACTGCGGCGGAGTCGCGCATTGCTGAATATCTCTCAAAGTCATACCCCACGATTGCAGTCGCAGATATCACTGAGGCACCAGGAGCGATCAAAACGCCTACTGGTGAGTTCTTCAGTTATTCCTATAACAAGATGTCGCGTCGAACCATCGTTACATCTGCAAATCTCACAGTGCCTGATTTCCCTGGTCTGATTGTGCAGGGTTATTTGTTTGATGTGACTGTTTCTGATTCGTGGCAAGGGCAAGCTCGCAAACTTGTTTCTTTGCAGCGCTTTCGCCCGTGGACAACCGAAGAAGAAGGTGACGTCACGCCATGAAAAGAAAACTCCGCGCATTCACTCTTATTGAGGTCATGATCGCAACGGTTGTGACAACGATGATTGCTGGAACTGTGGTGGCACTCATTCAAGGATTTGTCTCTGCACTCTCAATTCAGGATTTGCGCAGCGAAGCGATCGTGCGCAGCGCAGGCGTGCAGTCGCATCTGGGATTACTTTCGTTGAAGACGCGCATGTCTTTGGCGCTCAGTCCACAGCGCGTATTGCTTTGGCTTCCTGCCGAAACGCTTCTAACTTCCGGCAGTGGCAGCGATGCAGCATTCGATCGTATTGATCTCGCAGAAGATGAATTACATTGGCTTGAGTTTGTCCAAGAAGAAGATGCGACTTGGACGCTGATCGAATGGACTGTAAAAAACAATATGGTCGAAGCAACGGAATCAGCTGTTTTTACTGTTGATGGTTCATTTTGGGATGATCTGTTTCTTCAACTCAACGAAGCAGGGAAATTGCGCCGTTCACCAATTGCTTCGGGTCTTGCTGCACCAGAACTTCTAAGCGGCATCGCCAAGAGCCCCCGATTCGTCTGGCAAACGAGTGACTGTTGTCAAAATCGTTCGGTGGGAGTGGAGTTTGCATTCGTCGCTCTCATGGGCAATGAAATATTGCAGGCCGATGTGCGCCTTGAAAGCGCTATTGCGTTCTTTGATCGACACCCAATTTGTTCGGAGTCTGGATCATGAAACAATTTTATGTGCTCGGATTTTCAAGTCGTGCCCGTTCGAAATCTCGCAGCCATCGTGGAGTCGCGCTCTTGATGGCGCTCTTTGCACTCGGAGTGGCCGCAACAGCAGGAACATCGTTCGTCAAATCGCGTGATCACAGTGTGATTGTTGGTCGCAGTATGGGTGAAGCTGCGCGTGCGCGCTTGGCTGCCGCAGAAGGACTGGCGATTTCTCGCGAAGTTCTCGCAAATATTTTCCAGCAGCCGGATGTCACCCTCGCAACGCAGTGGCGGGCGCAACTTGCGGATGGTGTTCTTTTGACAAATTATCAAATCAACGGCGCAATATTGAATGTCACAGTTGCTGATTTGACGACAGGCGCAGCACCAACGATCAGTACAACTGAATTTCAAGCGACAATCACCGTGACCGTAGGTGAAACGAGTTATCAAATGAGTGCGCAGATGAGTCTGCAAAGTCTCGTCAAGGGCCAGTATGCGATCTTTGCAAACAAACTCTTTCGCATGGAAGGGAACAACTTTGTCGGGCGCTGGGAAAAAGCACCGAAAAGCGCGCTGAAATACCCAATTAATGTTGGAACGCAGGCGATGAAGAGTTGGTTCAGCAACGAAGGCGTTTACTTTGGCACTGACGCATACTTTGAAGATCAAGCAGTCGCAATTCCAGGCACATACAACACATTCGCTCTCGCATTGGCGGCGAAGCCAACAGAATTTGTTCGCGCTTCGCGCGCTGGATATGCCGGAGCACGAGTGAACAATGAAGATGTGATCTATCACTACCTTGGCGGTCAGACTTCTCTTGCAGCATCATGGGAAATTGCGAGCGATTCATTTGCCACCAAGCAGGCATATCTCTATTTCCCATCGAATGCAGAAAGCGTGA
>JBEELA010000133.1:0-3685 GCA_041168365.1 Planctomycetota bacterium | reverse complement strand
GCCGTGAGCGCACGCGGCGCGCGCTGCATGCGCTGAATCGAGTTCGTCTGGCTGATCGAGTGAGCCATCGGCCAAACCAACTTTCTGGTGGGCAGAAACAGCGTGTCGCGATTGCGCGTGCGATATTGAATAAGCCTGCGATCTTGATGGCCGATGAACCAACGGGCAATTTGGATTCGGTGACAACCACGGAAATCATGGAGATTTTTCGGCAGTTGCACGCTGAAGGCCAGACCGTCTTGATCGTCACCCACGAGAACGAAGTCGCTGCGTATTGCCAGCGAGTCATTCGTCTGCGAGACGGCTTGGTGCTCAGCGATTTGCCAGTTGCGCAAGATCAGGCCGGTCAGGTGATCGCATGATCCTGAGTCCATATTTTTAT
Organism: Planctomycetota bacterium; assembly: GCA_041168365.1. Classification (GTDB taxonomy): domain Bacteria; phylum Planctomycetota; class Phycisphaerae; order Phycisphaerales; family SM1A02; genus F1-60-MAGs104. The sequence continues at coordinate 3,303 of JBEELA010000133.1, read as the reverse complement.
TCTCAGGCGATCAAGTTGGCATTGAGCCAGATTTGGGCGAATCGCAAACGAAGTTTGTTGACAGCGCTTGGCATAATTGTTGGAGTGGCAAGCACGACATCGGTGATTGCAGCTTTGAGTGGATTGAAGACGAGCGTGCTGACAGAATTCGAATCGTTTGGCGCAAATCGAATCTATGTTTTCCCAGATCGGCCAGACGATAAGCCGAGGAATCTTTACCCTCGCGAAAAGATTCGGATCAAGCCGTGGGAAGTGCGAGAATTGCAAGCATCGTGTCCTTCGCTGCGAGCGATCACGCCAGTGACTGAGTTTGGAGTTTCGATTGCCAGCGATGAAAGAGAACTTGATGGGATCACTGTTGTCGGTATTTGGCCTGATTGGCACGAAGCTGAAAATCGCCGAGTGATCTCAGGAAGAAAGTTCAACCGAATTGATGAGGTTGGCGAGCGACAAGTCTGCTTGCTGAATGAATCTGCAATCGATGAATTGCGATTGCCTTCGGATGCGGTTGGGTCGCATATCTTGGTTGACGGTCGACGATTTCTTGTGGTTGGAGTGATCGAGACCTTGCAAGCGCGCATGTTCGGGGGTGATTCGAACACTGCAGAATTATTTATTCCATTTTCAGTCGCAATCAAATTGCAGTCGACAGAGTATTTCTTGCGAGTCATAGCATTAGCCAAGAGTGCTGAAGTTTCTGAAGAGGCAAAGTCGGAAATCCAGCGGACAATGCGTCGTATTCGCGGCATTCAGCCAGGAGATCCAGACACATTTCGTGCGGAGGCGATTGACAGATACATCGATCAATTCAAGACGCTGGCGTCTGGAATTACTGCGATTGCGGCGGGAATCGTTGGTATCAGTCTCCTTGTTGGTGGAATTGGAATTATGAACATCATGCTGGTGTCTGTTTCTGAACGCACCCGCGAGATCGGTCTTCGCAAGGCAGTCGGCGCGACTCCTGCTGCGATCATGATGCAGTTCTTGTTGGAGGCGATGGTTTTGTGTTTGGCGGGTGGACTTGTCGGCGTCATCATTGGAAAATTATTTGCGATTGGATTGACATTGATTCCTGGTGCACGACTGGAGAATGCGGATGTTCCGATGTGGGCCGTGTTTTTGAGTTTCGCCTTCAGTGCTGCAGTTGGACTGGGCTTCGGATTCTTCCCTGCGCTGAAAGCTTCACGATTGGATCCCATCGAGGCGCTTCGCCATGAATGATGCGTCCAAGATGATGAATGCTCGTCGTCTGTTCTGCGCTTCGATATGTGTTGCAATTGTCTTTGCGATCGGATGCCAGAATGAACTTTTTTCGCGAGAGGAGGAGATCACGGGACCTCCGACAAGCACGAAAGATATTGACGCTTTTGATCCCGCTGTGAATTCCGATATTGCGCCCAAATCGCTTGACGAGGCAGTCGCCGAAGCGAGAGCGAAGGGATTTACACCGCCGAGTTATCCAGTTCAAACGCAGATTTCAGTTATGCAAGTTCGCTCGAGTGCGCTGGCAAACAATTTGGATTTGCGTGTTGTGCAGTTTGATCCTGCGATTGGTGTGACTGCGATCGATAAAGAACTCGCGAAGTTTGAGGCACTTTTGACTGGCGGTTACACCAAGAACACAACCGGAGTTCTGACTCAGTTGGAAGAAGGATCACCAACAGATTCGAGCAGCGCAAATCTTGGAGTCAGCGTTCCGCTTGCAACTGGTGGAACTGTGACGACTGGAACCTTGTTCAATCAATTTGATACACAGTCAATTCTTGCTCCGGGAATTTCTCCATATCAAGCAGGAATGCAGGCTTCGATTTCGCAACCGCTGCTTCGAGGTGGAGGCATTCGCACCAACACGGCTTCGATTCGCATCGCAAAGTATCAGGGACGCATTATCGATTCTCGCACCAAGCTTCAGGCGATTCGAATACTTGCGGATGCGGAGAAGGCATATTGGAATCTCTACCGCGCATCGAAACAGTTGGAGGTCCGCATTCGTCAATATGACGTTGCTGCGACTCAGTTGGCTGAGGCGCGCAGACGCGTCGAGCAGGGGCTTGCTCCTGAGATCGAGGTGATGCGAGCGGAGAGCGGGCTGGGTGGGACGCTTGAGCAGGTCATCATCACCGATAATGTGCTTCGATTGCGACAGCGGGATTTGAAACGCTTTATGAATGATCCTCGATTGCCCGTGGAAAGTCCGACGGCAATCGCCCCCATCACAGATGCGGCGCCCGTCAGTCTTCGCTTCGACGACCAGAAATTGGTTGCGGATGCAATGGCGGGGCGAATGGAACTCTTGGAACTCGAACTGCAGCTGCTCGTTGATGCAGAACAAATCGATTTAGCGCGCAACGCAGCTTTGCCCAACTTTGTGGTGGGATATCAATATCAATTCTTGGGAGATGATTCGTCGCTGGGATCTGCGTATGGCGCAATGGGCGATGCTGACGGAGCGATCTTTACTGCGACGGCAACAGTGCCGCTTGGAAATGAAGCTGCAAAGTCTGTGATCAGTCGAACCATCTTGACGCGGTTGCAGAGATTGGCAAGTCGCGAGGCGCGTCGTCAAGCGATCACGCAAGAAGTTCTCAATGCTGCGGATACGGTCGAAAACACTTGGCGAAGAATCTTGGCAGCACGCTTGGAAAGTGTTTTGGCTGGGCGAACATTTGATGGAGAAAAGCGGCAGTTTGATGTAGGTCTTCGCACGAGCACAGATGTGTTGGACGCCGCATCGCGATTGGCGAATGCGCAGAGTCGCGAAGTGGATGCACTTGCAGGTTATGAAATTTCGCTGATTGATCTCGCATTTGCGACAGGCACAACCCTTGGAAGTTCGGGCATCGTGTTGCCGGATTCGATTCATCCCGCCTCGGTGCGTTGAGAATCTCATTCGAATGCGTCAATATGGCAGCGAGTCTTTGACCGCAGTCCGAAGAATCATGAACGCACGCCAAGTCAGATCACGCAATCGTAAATCTATAGTTTCATCACTCCAGATTTTTCGAAACGCCTCTTCGAGCGCGCGGTCTGACTGGCGACTGATTCGCCTGTGATGATGCACAATCGAAGATGCGATCGTCAAGCCATAATAGATCGCACCCAATGACTGATCGTCCAAGGTTTCGCCTTCGAGTCTTAATTGTTTAAAGGCATCTTTAAATGCGATCAGCGTTGCGATTGGTGTATTAGATGCGATGAGCGAATCAATGGGGCTTGTCGCTTTTGGATCAATTTCTTGCACAAGCCATTTCACCAAGGTGTGGGAAGGGGAATGGTCCGACTGGAGAACCCATTGGAGCGGCA